>PXAS01000074.1 GCA_003565815.1 PVC group bacterium | reverse complement strand
GTCCACCAGTTTCAGGACATCGGAGATACCACCTTCACAGCGATCCCCGAGCCGGGGACGCTGGTTCTGCTGGGTGTCTTCGGACTGGCCATGATCTTCGCCCGGAGCCGGAAGCGGGCATGATGTAATCAAGGTTTCGTCGCGTAGCGACGGGCCTACGCATAGCCGTGGATTTCAATCCACGGCTTTGTGATGCAAAAGGGTGTGCGCCGCGTAGCGGCGCCTGACGGACCTGGAGATTTATCCGCCGTAGGCGGGTTTTAACCTCCGACAGGGTTTTGGGGGATTGAAATCCCCATGTCCGTCAGGCGATGCTACGCGGCGCTCCTGGGGGAATTATGATCACGCGCCGTGGATTGAAATCCACGTCTATGCGTCGAATGTCGCTACGCGACAGGTTACAACAACGGATCACGGGTCCGAACGTCTTAATCGTAATCCTGATCGTAATCGTAATCGTGATCTTGCAAAACGAGATCTTAAATGCCTTGATCCAACCTCACCCTTTTTTGGAGAACCGCTTATGAGACTCTATTTTATTCGTCACGCAGATCCAGACTATTCCACAGACACGCTCACCCCCCGGGGAAAACGGGAAGCGGAGGCCCTGTCCGACTATCTCGGCACACTGAACCTGGACCGTATGTACACCTCGCCCATGGGCCGGGCGCGGGAAACCGCGTCGTACACATCCGCGAAAACCGGGATTCCGTCTGTGGTTCTGGACTGGACTGCGGAACTGCGGCTTCGTTCCTGTGATGGAACGGATTATCCGGCCTGGGAGACGATTCCGGAGAATTTGCGGCGTCCGGAATTCCAGGAGCATTCCTCCTGGACACCCGCGTTGGAACAACTGGCACGCGACAGCGATGCGTGGATCGAGTCGCTGGGATGGCGGCGGGACGGGTTTTCCTATGTGTATAGGCCGGAGAGCGGGGTGCCGAAAAAACTCAAAGTGGCACTGTTCGGCCATGGTGGCTTCGGCCTCTCCTGGCTGTCCCACCTGCTGGCGATCCCCACGCACCTTCTCTGGTCCTCGTTTTTTCTGCAAACCTCCTCGGTCACCACGGTCTTGTTTGAGGAGCGGGTCGACTCAAAAGCGACACCAAGGATCCTCTCGATGTCGCAACTTCCACACATTTACAAAGCGGGTCTGGAACCCTCCACCACCGGCATGAAATGGAATCATGACTGACCCAATTGTGAGATGCGTCCCATCCCAAAGGAACATTGACATATCGGGTACGGTCCACTAGCTTTTTCAAAGAATCCGAACGTTTCTGAACGGCTGAAAAAATCGAAGTGAAA
Organism: PVC group bacterium; assembly: GCA_003565815.1. Lineage (GTDB taxonomy): Bacteria > Verrucomicrobiota > Kiritimatiellia > SS1-B-03-39 > UBA6053 > PXAS01. The sequence goes on along the minus strand of PXAS01000074.1, from coordinate 1,600 downwards.
TCATGAAAACCATCAATCGAAGAGACTTTATCCTCTCCTTTTCCGCGGTTCTGATGCTCCCCCGCTGGGCGCGGGGTGACGCGCTGGATTCGGAAATCTGCCGGTTCGGCATGGTGACCGATTCGCACTATGCGGATGTGGTGGGGACAGGAACCCGCAAATATTCCGAATCCCTGGTGAAAATGCGGGAATGCGTTGATTTTATGAATCAGCGGGATCCCGCGTTTCTGGTGCATCTGGGCGACTTCGTCGACGGGGTGGGGCACCCGAGCGTCGAAGAGGCTGTGGCGCGTGTCGAAGCGCTCAAAATCGAAGCCACGCGTTTTGAGGGTCCGCGCTACCACGTGCTGGGCAATCACTGCCTCGACGCCCTTTCCAAGGGCGACTTCCTCAACAGCATTGAAAACACGGGGATCGATCCCGCGCGCTCCTTTTTTTCCTTTGATGCCAAAGGCGTGCATTTCGTGGTGCTGGACGCCTGTTTTCAAAGCGATGGAACCCCCTATGACAAAGGGAATTTCACCTGGACGGACGCCAACATTCCCGCAAATCAGGTCGAATGGCTGGAACAGGATCTCGAAAACACCCGGCTGCCCGTGATTGTCTTTGTCCACCAGTTGTTGGACGGCGCGGGAAACGTGTACATCAACAATGCCCCGCAGGTGCGGAAGGTGCTGGAGGATTCCGGGAAAACGCTCGCGGTGTTTCATGGCCATCATCACCAGGGCCAGTACAATCACATCGGCGATATTCACTACTACACGCTGCGGGCGATGGTGGAAGGATCCGGGGAGGCAAACAATGCCTATGCGATGGTAAAGGTTCACGCCGACCGGATCGTGATCGAGGGATATCGCCGGGCGGTGAGCCGCGAGATGGCGAGGCCGGGCCCCGTGCGGAAGCCCTGATGAGTATACACGTTTCCCAAACAGCGATCCGCTGCGTTCGGGCCGTAGGTCCGAGTCGATGCCAGCCCGGCCTGTAAACGGCCTGAAGGCCAGTTTACGGACCGGGAATGAAGTTCATTCAATGGATCGCGCGCCGTAGGTCCGCGCAAATCAGCGACACGCCATTGGCCGCGGTTATCTGTGCGGATCCCGCGACCGCGGGACCCGCATCCATCTTGTGTTCCTGCCGAAACCCAGCCCGGAACCGGATGCCGCCCGCGCGGAATCCGGTTCCGGACTGGGCTGGTATTGGCTCGGACCTTCGGCCCGAAATGGGGGCAAAGTTGTGTATACTCCACATGCTTCGAGGGTCATGGCTTAGCCTTCGAATTCGCTGACTTCCGTCAGAGTTTCCGGTGTCAGGGGCTTTTCAAACTCGAGGCGAATGATCAACGGCCGGTCCACGGAAAGCATGTCTCTTGGAATGTCTTTGATCGTGAGCACGTGCTCCTCATGCCGCCAGTAGACGGGCAGAACCTCGTTGGTGCATCGAAGTTCGGCCCCCGTGTTCAGGAGAACCGCCCTCGCGGGCATTTCGGAAAAGGGCGGCAGGTTCACGGCCTCTGCCCGGGCCGGGATCGGAAGGTGAACGTACAGGGCGTTTTCACGCCGCGTTAACAGCACGCCGCGGTTTGTGGTCATTTCCGAGGCGG
>PXAS01000368.1 GCA_003565815.1 PVC group bacterium | reverse complement strand
TACAGCGCCTACGACAAGCTCGGCCGCGTCATCGCCACCTGGGGCGCGACCTACCCGGTCGCCTACGAGTACGACGACTACGGCCGCATGATCGCCATGGCCACCACGCGCGAGGCCAGCGCTGAGTCGGTCAACCTGCTCACCCTCCTGCCCGAAGAGGTCAGCCTGTCCGACGCGTCCGACCCGTCCTACGTGTCCGACCTGGACATCACAACCTGGCACTACTGCCCGGTCACCGGGCTGCTACTGCAGAAAAAGTATGCCGACGGCAAAGGCCCCTCCTACACCTACACCGACAGCGGCCAGCTCGCGACCCGCGCCTGGGCGCGGAGGGTCGATCAGCAAAGCGTGCCGGTAATCACCACCTACACCTACACCGACGCCGGTGAACTGGCTTCGGTCAGCTACAACGACGGCACGCTGGGCACCTCGTTCACCTATGACCGCCTCGGGCGACAGGTCGAGGTTGCCGATACGCTGGGCATCCGCACGTTCGCCTATGACTCGTATACGCTCGCCCTGGTATCCGAAACCCTGCCCGACGGCACGGTGATCGAGCGCACGGCCGATGCCCTCGGGCGTCCCTCCACGCTGCAGATCATGGAGGGTGTCTCACAGCCGGTGTCGTACCAGGTCGGCTACGTCTACGATGCCTACGGGCGGTTCGCCACGGTGACGGCCAACTTCGGCGACGGGGATCTCACCGCGACGTATACCTACGTGCCGAGCAGCGACCTGGTCGCGGGCTACAGCATCGGCGACCTGAGTCGCACGGTGACGTACGAGAGCAACCGCAATCTGGTCGACGTGGTGGAGAACAAGGTCGACACCACCACGGTCTCGCGGTTCGACTATACCAACGACGCCATCGGGCGGCGCACAGCGCGGGAGGACACCGGCAGCGCATTTACGTTGACGCAGGCGAACACCTTCGCCTATAACCTGCGCTCAGAGGTTACGGAGGCAGGGATGCGAAATGGAGTGACAGGATACGAATACGATCCGATAGGGAACAGGACGCAGGTCGTCCTGCCCGGGGATCCGCAGCCGATCCTCTACGCGGACAACGAACGCAACCAGTACACAACCATTACCGGCCGTACGGATCCCGTGCATGATGAAGACGGCAACATGACCGATGATGGGGCCGGGCTGGCGATGACGTGGGACGCAGAGAACCGACTCGTCGAGACCGTGAAAGGTGGGCAGACCGTCACCTACACCTACGACTACATGAGCCGTCGGGTCAGCAAGACCGTCGGCTCCACCACCTACGCTTACGTGTACGACGGCTGGAACCTGATCCGGGAAACAATCATCCATCAACAATCGAAAATCGAAAATCACTACGTGTGGGGCCTCGACCTCTCGCAGTTATTGCAGGGCGCTGGCGGGGTAGGTGGGCTGCTGCTGGTATCCGGTCCCGATGGTGTCCACGCCCCGACGTACGATGCCAACGGAAACATCTCCGAGTACATCAACCTCGGCGACGGGGCGGTGACCGCGCACCTGGAATACGATGCCTTTGGCCGCGTGATCGTCGCCGACGCTGCTCCCGCACCTTTCGGCTTCTCCACCAAGTATACCGATAACGAGACCGGGTTGGTGTACTACGGCTACCGTTATCTCAACCCTGAACTCGGAAGGTGGGTCAATAGGGATCCGCTCGAGGAAGAGGGCGGGTTGAATTTGTATGCGTTTGTAAAAAACGACCCAGTAAATGATCTTGATATATTAGGTAAAAAACCTGCGTTGCTTCCAGCAACCCAGTTTGCCTATACAATACTTCGTGATGCAGCAAGTGGATCGAGATCAAGAATTAGCTGGAAATTCGACGAGTTGAAAGGCATTGTTGCTGTAGATTCCAATGCTGAACCAATGCTGAGAGGTTGGAGACAAAAAGAGCAAAATGTTACGTTTATGGCATGGGACTCCTGCATCAAAGTATTGGAGTTCACGTGGAAGGTTAAATTCTGGCACAACGATTCAGGTGACATTCAAAATGTTGTCATAAGAAGAGATAACCCCATCGGAGCAAAAATATGCTATACATTGGATGTGTCAATTGATCTGGTGGTCGTGCCAAATTTGATTGGAAATAGAATGAGAGCTATAGATATTGAAGTAGAATATGACATAAATATTTTTATGTTTGGGTTCAAAATAAATAACTTTCTAGCACAATCTACTTGGCAAGTATGGGGAAACGGAAACGTGCTAAGGACGGCTGATAATTTTATAGGAGATAGTTGGATTTATCATGAAAATTTCGTTCCATGAGAATGATCTATATATTAGTGTTATAGTTGTCATTATTATCGCTAGTGCTGCATGTGTCATTCCTGTGCGCATTGGGTGGTATGAACGTAATTATCAATATGATATAACGTCATATAGATTGACATGCAACTCCTTGAGTGATGCTGATGTTAATTCAATAAATAATTACTTTAAGGAGGATGATTTCATCGCTTTACTTCTGGAAGATAATAATAGAATGCGGTTTATTGACGAATGGAGAAAGTTAGGTATTACCATTGAATTGGTAAAATTATCTCCTAATCAGTATTACATTCGATTTGATGTGTATCTGCCGGAATATGCCAGAGGTTTGCTCTGGAGAAATTATTATTTCAAAGACATACATGATGCTCGTGTAGAATCATTTTTGATGAACTTCGTAAATAATCGATTAGGCAAGGTATTAGACTCGATTAAACAAAGTGAATACCAAGATGCTAGTTGTTACGTTCCGAATTGTGATCGTGTTTTTCACCCAATTGTTCTCGTAGGGTTTTGCCCCACCTGTCCACATTCTGATCGTAAAAAATCACCTAATTGCCGCGCTTTGGTCGTAGGGCTACGACGGTAGCGGCATGATGCCGGGTGCATTTCGGGGATCAAGTCAAG
>PXAS01000219.1 GCA_003565815.1 PVC group bacterium | reverse complement strand
GTCATTCACGGCATTCTCACCACCCCGCTTCAGTTCCAGAGCCGGGACGCCGCGCGCAAGGCCTTCATTCACTGGCAACAGATCGCCAAAGACTGGAACCGCATGCCCATGGAATCGGAAGAATTTGAAACCCAGGAAAAGAAACTTTTGGACGCGGTGAACGCGCATCGCGCCGAAGGGGAGGGCAACTGATCATGCAAACCCGTTACCACGGCATTGAAAACATCATCGGCAACGTGCTCATGCTCCGCGCCACCGACGTGGGCTACGGCGACCTCGCCGAAGTGACCCACGGAGAAGAAACCTCCCTCGCCCAGGTCATTCAGCTCGACGGCGACAAAGTCTTCCTCCAGGTCTTCAGCGGCGGACGCGGCGTGCCCACCGACGCCAGCGTGCGTTTTCTCGGACACGGCCTCTCGGTGCCCTTTTCCGACGATCTGCTGGGGCGCATTTTCGACGGCTCCGGACGGCCCCGCGACGGACGCCCGGAACCCGACGCCGATCCCGTGCGCGTCGCCGGTCCCTCCGTCAACCCCTCCCAGCGCATCATTCCCCGGGACATGGTCCGCACCGGGATTCCCATGATCGACGTGTTCAACACCCTGGTCCAGTCCCAAAAACTGCCGATCTTCTCCGTCGCGGGCGAACCTTACAACCCACTGCTGGCCCGCATCGCCCTGCAGGCGGAAGTGGACGTCATCATTCTCGGCGGCATGGGCCTGAAATACGACGATTACCTGACCTTCCGCGAAACCCTGGAAGAAGCCGGCTCCCTTTCCCGCACCGTGATGTACGTGCATACCGCCTCCGACCCCACCGTGGAATGTCTGTTCGTGCCCGACCTTTGTCTGGCCGTCGCCGAGCAATTCGCCCTGCAAAACAAACAGGTGCTCGTTTTGCTCACCGACATGACCAACTATGCGGACGCCATGAAGGAAATCGCCATCACCATGGAAAAGATTCCCTCCAACCGCGGGTATCCCGGCGACCTCTACAGTCAGCTCGCGGCCCGCTACGAAAAAGCGGTCGACTTCGCCTCCGCCGGGTCCATCACCATTCTCGCGGCCACCACCATGCCCGGCGACGACGTCACCCACCCCGTGCCCGACAACACCGGCTACATCACCGAAGGGCAGTTCTACCTGCGCAACGGGCGCATCGAACCCTTCGGCAGTCTCAGCCGCCTCAAGCAGTTCGTCAACGACAAAACCCGGGCCGACCACCGGAAGATCATGGACCGCATGATTCAGCTCTACGCCAGCTATCGTTCCACCGAGGAAAAGCGCTCCATGGGCTTCCGCATGACCGAATGGGACCACAAACTGGTCAAATTCGGCGGCCTCTTTGAATCCACCCTCATGGATTTGAGCAAAACCCTGCATCTGGAAGACGCCCTCGACGCCTGCTGGCAAATTCTCGCCGACTGTTTCGAGCAGGAAGAAACCGGGATGCCCAGCGAACTCATCAAAGATTTCTGGCCGAAAGCTGAAACCTCCGACCGATCCGACTGATCAGACGGATCCGTCTGATCCGACAGCATCAAAAACACGCCATGCCCTTAAAACGCACCAAATCCGAACTGAAAGTCCAGCGCGAGCACTTGCGCCGGTATCAGCGGTTTTTGCCGACCCTGCAACTGAAAAAACAGCAGTTGCAGGCCGAGGTGCGTCGCGTGGAGCACGAGCGCGCGGAATTAGCCGCCGAGCACGACAAAGCCCGCCGCGAATTGCAGTCTTGGGTGGCCCTGTTTGCCGAAGCCCCCCCCATGAGCGATTGGCTTCGGGTCAAGCGGCTGGACGTGGGACAGCAACACATCGCCGGGGTGGACGTGCCCGTGATCAACAGTTTTGAGTTGGAGGAAACCGTTCCCAACCGTCTCGACGAACCCGTCTGGATCGACGAGGGCCTCGCGGCCCTGCGCAAGGAAATCGATTTCAAGCTCAATCTCCTCGTCCTGCAAAAGCAGGAGGACATGCTCAACGACGAATTGCGCACCACCAGTCAGCGGGTCAATTTGTTTGAGAAAGTCAAAATTCCCGAATGCAAAGAGAATATCCGCGTCATTCGCATCGCCCTCGGGGATGAACAGGTGGCGGGCGTGGCCCGTTCCAAGCTCGCCAAGCGCAAAGGGGAAGAAGCGGAAGCGGCGGAGGAAGTGGCATGATCACCCCCATGCGCCATGTCACCCTGCTGTGCCGCGGAGAGGACGCGGACGCGCTGCTCGATCATCTGCGGGCCGCCGGCGTGGTGCATTTGGACATCACCCGCAAGAGCAACCGGAATCTGGAACGCCTCGAACAGGATTTGGAACAAACCGAAAAGGTGATTCAAAGGCTGGAAAGCCTGCCGCCCGCGGACGGCGAAGTTCCGGACATGGCCCCGGAGGAGATCGTCCGCGAATTGCAGTGCCGCGAAGTGGAACTCAAGGATATCCAGACCGTGGACGCCAAACTGGCCCGCGAGGAAAAAGCCTGGGAACCCTTTGGAGAATTGCGGGGGGACACGCTCCGCGCCCTGGCCGAAGAGGGGGTGCACGTCCGTTTTTACCGCGCCCCCGGCGGCACCCCGGATTTCGGCAAAGACATCACTTGGATCCCCGCCCGGGAGGGCTTTGGCTTGGGGATCGCCCTCAACGCGCCTCCCGAAGTGGAGGCCGAAGCCCTGACCATGCCGGTGCGTTCCCCGGGTCTGATCCGCCAACGCCGGGCCAAGCTCGCCGACCTCGCCCGCCGTCATCAGGAAGCCATTGCCCGCCACACCGTTTCCTTGGAAGCGCTCAAAGCCCATCGCGATGCGCAAGCCGATGCCCTCGCCTACAGCCGCGCCCATCTCGGCATGGGCCGGGAAGGGGAGCTGAGCTGGATCACCGGATTCGCCCCCGAAGAAACCCTCGACAGCGTGAAGCTCGTCGCCGATACCG
>PXAS01000362.1 GCA_003565815.1 PVC group bacterium | reverse complement strand
CTGATGGTGCAATCCCCCCGAAAGCTCGCAAAGCGGAAGAAGAGGCGGCGTGAGATCAAGCGTTCGGTCTCCCCCGAAGGCTTTTTCCCATGTTCAGGCTTTCCCAACACACTTTCGCCCCCTCGCGAAAACCCATGATCCATGCCTGTCACAATAAATGGCTTTTCGGGGTCTAGCTTAGCAGCCAGGCAAACCCGGCCGCCACCAGCAGAAAAAGGACCCCCAGAAGCGCGGTGACCAGATACACATATTGATGCAACATCGTTCGGTGAAACATGAAAAACCTCCTTAGACAATTTGAAAACGTTCCGATTTGATTCGCGGCAATGGAATCTTCGTGGCCGCCAATTCCGACTCCACCAGATCCATCATCGGCGCCGGACCGCAGATATAATAATCAAACGCCAACAGATCCTTCGGCAGCTCTTTCGCCAACAACTCGTGATCCAAAAACCCTTTGTATCCGTCCCAATCCTCCGCGGGTTGGGACAGCACGTGAATCACCCGCAGATTCATGCTTTGTTCCAAGGCTTCGAGGTCCTCCCTGAAAATCACATCCTCATAGTTGCGGTTCCCGTAAAAGAGAAGGCATTCACGGGTATCGCCCCGCTCCGCCAAGGTCCGCAACATGCTCATGATCGGCGTCACCCCCACCCCGCCCGCGAAAAACACCATCCCCCGCCCGCTTTTGTTCTCCGGAACAAAGGCCCCGTACGGCCCGTCAATATACACGGGCGTCCCCACCTTCATGTCCGCCCAGGTCGCGGTGAAATCCCCGGCCGGTTTGGACGTGAAGCTCAGACGTTTGCGATCCCCCTCCGCGTTGGAAAATGAAAACGGATGCTGTTGAAGTCCATGTGGAGAGTTGCCCACCGTGATCCAGGCATATTGACCCGCCTCGATGGCCATGCCCGCATGCCCCCGGGCCTCCAGAACCAGTGTCGTCGCCCCGGCCCGCTCCGGGCGCACTTCCACGAGTTCCCATGCACGTTTTTTCATGCGGAACGGACGGATCACCCGCACGTGGATGATCGCCCCCAGCGCCACGCAGGTAAACAGCACCACATACGCCTTCTGCCACCACAAATGGGTGTGATGCCCCACCTGCATCACGTGCACCGTGCCCACGAACACCACGAATACTGACATCAACCCGTGCGAAACCCGCCACCATTCATACACCAGCCGGAACGGTTTCCGCCACAGCGACAGCGCCACGATCAACACCGCGAAAATCGTCGCCGGCACCAGCGCCAAGACCCGCGGCAAATTCACCGAAGGGTCCAAATAGGCCCGGAACTCGGGATTCACCCACAGCAAAATCGCCGGATGCGCCAACACCAACAACATCCCCACCACCCCCGTGGCCGTATGGAAATGCAGCAAGTTGTCACTGCCAAACCCCTGCGCCAGCACCCGGAACCGCCCCGTGATCAGAAACTGCGCGCACATCATCGCCAAACCGATGAACCCCAACGCCACCCCGAATTCAACCCAAAACCCGCGACCCGCCTGCAACGGTCCCGCCACCACCAACAACAGGGGAGACAAAACCATCACGAAATAGAGCAACAGCCATCCAAACGCCTGAAGATAAGAGTATTTCATTCACAAGGCTTACCACCGAACCGAGCAATGGTCAAATGATTGGATGCCGGGGCTTGCTTTTGGGGGAGGAGGGAGAGAAGGGAAGAAGTAGAGAGGGAGAGTGACGAATGAAATCAGCCGCACAAGCCGGGTCCGCCCTTCACCCAAACCCCCGGAATGCGCCCCCCAGCATAAAAACGGGCCCTGCGCGAAGCGCCCTGGAGTGCGCGTAGCGAGTTCCACGAGCTACCGCCCAATCGAAAACCATACCAACACTTCCCGTCCAGGGATTCCCGCGCGGGGGCGCGGGTGTGACTGGAAAAGCCTTCGGCTCCTTTCTCTTCCACCCTTCAGGTTTATGGGAGACCGGGCTTTCCCATCACACTTTCGCACGCCCCCTTCGCCCCAGCCGATGCGGAGATCGGCGCTCCTGTCCCCCTTCGCCCCCTCTCAAAAACCGATCGACCATGCCCGTTCACCACAAAACCCCTTTTCGAACGGGCTCTTGCTCATGGAACTCGCCACAAGCACGCCAGGGACGCTTCGCGTCTTTGGCATTTTCATACATGAATGGCGGAACCGATCTAAATTTTGACATTTTTGTATGTAATCACGTTTTTGGCGCGATGAACTTGGTTTTCCCATCGACATTCCGTTCCGGGCACCACAGGGTAGTGTACATGGCCATTCACGTTTCTCTTCTCCATCACACCACCTATCGGTACGAACGCCCGGTGGCGCTTTCCCCACACATCATCCGTCTGCGTCCGGCCGCCCACAGCCGGACCCCGGTGTCCGCCTACTCCCTGAAAATCCAGCCGGAGAACCATTTTCTCAACTGGCAACAGGACCCATTCGGCAACTATCTGGCCCGGGTGGTTTTCCCCGAACCGGTGCCTTTTCTGGACGTCTCGGTGGAGGTCATTGCCGACCTGACGACGATCAACCCCTTCGATTTTTTTCTGGAATCGTTCGCCGAGCAGGTCCCATTTGAATATCCGCCCAATACCAAACACGACCTGCAACCCTATCTGGTCAAAAGCCAGGAGGGCGAAAAATTCGCCGAGTTCATCCGCGGCGTTCCGCTCCAGGAAAATTTGAACACGGTGGACTGGCTGGTGGCAGTCAATCAATACGTCCACCGGGCCGTGGGCTATACGATTCGGATGGAGGCGGGGGTGCAATCCTGCGAGGATACCCTCCGCATCGGCACCGGCTCCTGTCGCGACAGTGCCTGGCTTCTGGTGCAAACCCTGCGAAACTGTGGATACGCGGCCCGCTTTGTCTCCGGGTATCTGGTGCAGCTCACTTCCGATGAAAAATCACTGGACGG
>PXAS01000344.1 GCA_003565815.1 PVC group bacterium | reverse complement strand
TCGATCGCACACAGAACTAATTTTCAAATTTTGCAATCGAGGCTGAATAGTAGATTGTTTTCTTAATACTTGGCTTAAAATGTCAGCATATTTTATTGATTTATCCATTGTAAAATATCCTCTTTCTGTGAATCAAAAACAATTAAATTTATTTTATTTCGTTTAATAGCTAATTTAAAAATAGGTTTTTGAAAGTGTTTTAAATATACAGATTGGCTAATTGCTAGAAAAAGTATTCTTTCAGGTTCTTGTTCTTCTAAAGCCCATTGATAAAACTGAATTTGTCCGATAGTTTTTTCTAATTCACTAATCACTGAACGAGAATCAAAATCTTTAACTTCAACAGCAATCTTTTGATTATTTTTTTCTGCTGTAAAAAATTTTTCTGCACCTAAATCAGCTTTAAGTAAGGTATTTTCTAGTATTAGAACTAAAGGATCATCCGTAATGCTCCAACCATCTTTTTCTAAAGCATGACACAAGGATAAATGTAAACTATCTCTTTTTGACATTATTTTTTATCAAAATAAATTCTAAAAGGTGGGCATTGCCCACCCTACAAATTATACAGGCATACCTAAAATGTCCTCGATTTTTGGCATATCTTCTAAAGCAATAACGCGCCCTTCATCCTCAAAACCATCAATTTCATTGAAGTTTAAATAACGGTATAATTCCCCCTTGAAAGGATCGATTTTCTCAGAAACGATCGCCATGTACTCCTCCACAGTAGGAATCTTGCCAAGTAAAGCACACACAGCAGCCAACTCCGCACTACCAAGATAAACCCTTGCACCCTTACCCATACGGTTATTAAAATTACGGGTAGAAGTAGAAAACACCGTGGCATTATCTTCCACACGGGCTTGATTACCCATACACAGAGAACAACCCGGCATTTCAGTTCTAGCGCCAGCCGCCGCAAAAACACCGTAAACCCCCTCATTGCGCAACTGTTGCTCATCCATGCGGGTAGGAGGGCATATCCATAAACGCCCTTTCACAGTACCAGCACCCTCAAGGATTTTCGCCGCCGCACGGTAATGTCCTATATTTGTCATACAAGAACCGATGAACACCTCATCCACCTTATCCCCAGCGCACTCACTCATGAGCTTAACATTATCAGGATCATTGGGTGCCGCCACGATAGGTTCTTTAATTTCATCGAGGTTAACAACGATGGTATCAGCATATTCTGCATCCTCATCCCCAGCCATAAGGGAAGGATTTGCCAACCATTCCTCCATCTTGGCAATACGACGTAATAAAGTGCGAGCATCCTGATAACCACGGGCAATCATGTTTTTTAATAAACTAACATTGGAGCGCAGATATTCCGCCACGGTTTCCTCACTTAATTTTATGGTACTACCAGAACAAGAACGCTCCGCCGTTGCGTCGGTTAACTCAAAAGCCTGTTCAATTTTTAAATCTGGTAAGCCTTCCATCTCCATAATACGACCATTAAAGACATTAATTTTGTCACCCTTCCCAGCGGTTAACTTGCCTTCTTGCATGGCTACCCAAGGAATGGCATTCACGATGTCTCGTAAAGTTACCCCTGGTTGTAACTCCCCAGTAAACTTAACCAATACCGACTCAGGCATATCCAAAGGCATAGCACCCAATGCCGCCGCAAAAGCCACTAAACCAGAACCAGCGGGGAAAGAAATGCCCAAGGGGAAACGGGTGTGGGAATCGCCTCCAGTACCCACAGTATCGGGTAATAACATTCTGTTTAACCAAGAGTGAATGATGCCATCCCCTGGTTTGAGGGATACACCGCCACGGGTAGCGAAAAAGTCGGGTAAATCCTTATGGGTTTTGATGTCCACAGGTTTAGGGTAGGCGGCGGTATGGCAGAAGGTTTGGAGGGTTAAATCGGCGTTAAAACCTAAACAGGCCAATTCTTTTAACTCATCCCTTGTCATAGGCCCTGTGGTATCTTGAGAACCTACGGTGGTCATAATTGGTTCACAAGAAGTGCCGGGGCGAATACCCTCCACTCCACAGGCTTTTCCTACCATTTTTTGAGCAAGAGTAAATCCTTTACCGCTATCTTCAGGGAGGATTGGACGTACAAAGAGGCTACTGGGTTCTAGTCCTAACGCCTGACGGGTTTTATCGGTTAAAGCTCTACCAATCAATAAAGGAATACGTCCCCCTGCTCTCACTTCGTCTAAAATAGTTTCAGGTTTGACGGTAAAAGTGGTTAAAGTCTCGCCATTTTCAGCGGTGATTTTACCTTCGTAGGGGTGAATAGTGATAACATCCCCAGTGTTGAATTGGTTGACATCACATTCGATGGGTAATGCCCCAGAATCTTCGGCGGTGTTGAAGAAAATAGGAGCAATTTTACCACCAAGGATATAACCCCCTGCTTTCTTGTTGGGTACGAAGGGTATTTCTTCCCCTAGATGCCACAATACGGAATTGATGGCGGATTTACGAGATGAACCTGTACCGACGACATCACCCACATAGGCGACGGGATGCCCTTTTTCTTTTAGTTTGGCAATGGTTTCCAATCCCTCTGGCATACTTGATTCCAACATCGCCAAGGCGTGGAGGGGAATGTCTGGGCGAGTGGTGGCATGGGGAGCGGGGGATAGGTCATCGGTGTTGGTTTCACCCGGCACTTTAAAGACTGTTACGGTAATGGTTTCAGGTACTTTGGGTTTACTGATAAACCATGAACCTTCTGCCCATGCGTCAATTACTTGTTTGGCGTAAGGATTGGTTTCTGACAATTCCAATACGTCGTTGAAGGCATCAAATACCAAGAGGGTTTTGCTAAGGGCGATCGCAGCTTCAGAGGCGATGTCACTATCAGGAGATTTTAATAAACCTACTAGGGATTGCACGTTATAACCGCCCATCATGGTACCCAGAAGGCTTACTGCTCCTTGTTTGGAGATAATA
>PXAS01000055.1 GCA_003565815.1 PVC group bacterium | reverse complement strand
TCTGATCCCGCCCACGATCATCGCCGGGCCAAATGATATCGCCTCGGTGATCGGCCGGACGGAAACCTTTGCCGTGGTCGCGGAGGGATCGGAACCCTTAAGCTATGTCTGGGAATTCGCGGGGAGCCCCATCCCCGGCGCGGAGGGACCGGAACTGGACGTAACCCCGGTCGAGGGGAGCGATGCCGGGATCTATACGGTTACGGTCAGTAATGATGCCGGCAGTGTCAGTGCAAGTGCGGAATTGACCGTGAACCTCGACGGAACCTGGACCCTGAGCTACGATGCGAATGGCGGCAGTGGCAGTGTGCCAGCGGGAGGGGCGTACAACGACGGGACGATGGTTTCGATTGATTTCAGTCCGGCTCCGACCCGGGAAGATGTTGTTTTTGGAGGCTGGAAACGCGATCCTTCCGGAGCCTTTGCCGAATTTGTTCCCGGCGGGGTCGAGACGCTGGTGCTGGAGGAAAATACCACCCTTTATGCTCATTGGATGGCCCCGTGGACGCTGATCGAGAATTTCGAAGGGCTCAATCCGGGAAATCTCACGGGTCAAAACGGCTGGACCGGGGCCACTTCGACTCAGGTGATTGCCGACCCGCACGATGAAGAGAACCAGGTGATGCGCTTTGCGCCCGGGGGTGGACATGAAGCCAAAAAAGTTCTCGATCCCGCCATCGCGGCCGAAGGCGTGAGCACGCTTTTTTTTCGCATTCATATTCCCGCAGGCAGTGGGCGTATCAACCAGCAGCTTCGTCTGCCCACGCAAAGCAATGTGCGCTTGAAAGTGGATACACTCTTTGGCAGCAGCTCGACGGATTCGCTGCTGCAGATTTTTGATGCGGACAACAACAATCGGGAAGAGGATTTTATCGCGGACCGGGACACCTGGTATCTGATGTGGTTGGCGCTCGATTACGAAGCCGGGACCGCAGAATGGTGGATTCGGGGGGGAAGCGCGGTGGAGCCGGTGCGGATGCTCATGGTGAATGTGGAGAATCCGGAGGACGTTTTCTTTGCCGGGCAGATTATCCCCGAACTGGTTTTTGTTGGATGGAACAATGGGCCGGTCTTGTATGACGACCTGTATATTTTTCACGGGGCCAAGCGCCTGGACGATCCCCGGGCCGCTGCAGGCGTGAATTCGCCCCTGGAGACGTGGCTGGAGGACAATGGTCTGGAGGATGCGGAAGAGGAGGTGATGATTGACGGGGCCGCTTACCGAGCCGGGGATCTGTTTATCATGGGGGCGCGGCGGGAAAACGATGCCTGGACGGGTCTGTTGTATGGCGGGCTTTCGGTTTCGGAGGCGGGCCAGGAAATCACCCTGGCCTTTCAGGCGGTGGCGGGCCGTCAGTATCACCTGCAAACCCGGGCCCGCCTTGATGAAGGGGGGTGGGAGGACGTTCCCCACAGTCAACTTCAGGCGGAAACGGACCAGATGCATTCTTTTCCACTCATGCAGCCGGAGGACAGCGCCTTTTACCGTATCCGGGTGGCGATACCCTGAATCCGTGAGCTTCATTGACGAGCGGGACGTCATCGACCTGCCCGCAATGCTGCGCTTGCTCGCACAAGCGAGCATAGCGCTGCAGGCGGGAGAAATGACAGTTTGTCTTCATTCAGCCGAAAAATGTCCCGCACCCGCATTCCGCCTTGACTTCCACCCCTCGTTTTTCCAGAATTTGCCCATGTTCGCCCCCAGTATCAACCCCGAAACCGTCTCACGCGCGCAAAGCGCGAACAGTGATTTCCAATCCATAATGAAATGAAAACCAAGACCATACAACGAGGACTCAACCTTAGTCGTATTTTAGTAGGCGCGACCATCGCACTTGCCCTGCCGGCATGGTCACAAACTGTATACGAATGGCGCCGTGAGGCTGCAAACGGAAACTGGCATGCACCCACCCATTGGTGGATCGGGTCGGCAAGCTCAGCCGGATTCGGCGTGATGCGATTCAGCAACAATGTCCATCTGAACATGACAAACAACAATAGCGGCATCTCCTTCAGTACGCACGCCATCCATTTCAACTCAGGACCCACCTCCGTCCGCACCCTGGGCGGGGATACGATACGGCTTTTTGATTTCAGCGGCGCCGATCCCTACATTCTCAACTCCTCCACTGCAACCCATGTCATCAACCTGAATCTCCGGGGGGATGGCGACGCCGGGGATCCGCTCCTGATCCGTCTGAACAGCACCGGCGGTTTGACATTTAACGGCACCATCAACAACGAAGGGTCCAATATCAACGTGCAGGGAACCACCTCCACGGCCAATACCGTGACCTTCAACGGGGCGATCAGCGGTTCCGGGGGATTCTTTCACACGAACAACAATATCACCACAGTTTTTAACGCCGCCAACACCTTCACGGGCACCACGACGGTGGATGCGGGAACGATCCGCCTGGGCCAGGCGGGCGCATCCTTTGGCGCCGCGGCCAGCGCGGTGCGCCTTGGAGAGAATGGCATCATGGATCTGAACGGGATCAGCACAACGGTCCGTTTCGTCGAGGAGCGGGGAAGCAATGACGGCGGAACAGTGGCCCTGGGGGGAGCGACCCTGACGATCCAGGACGATGGGAGCAGCACCCGGCTCCAGAATTCCATCAATGGCACCGGGAACGTTGTGTACGATTCGGCTCCACCAGCGTGATGAGCCTCTACAACGCGCAGGGATGGACGGGAACGACTACCGTGAAAGGCGGAACCCTGACAACGGCCGGGGCCATGCAGACCTCCGCCATCGCGGTGGAGGGCGGTGTTTTCCGGGTTACAACAACGGACAGCCGCCTGGTCAACAATCCGACAGTGACGCTGAGCGCCGGCACATTCAATCCCCGAACCAATGAAGCCATCGAGTCCTTGACGGCCTCGGGAGGAACCGTCGAAATCGAAAGCGGACGCACCCTGACCCTTCAGA
>PXAS01000095.1 GCA_003565815.1 PVC group bacterium | reverse complement strand
GCGACATCGATCCACCAGTCTTTTTTTTGAGGGGGTTCTTTTTGCTTAGTCACGGGATAAATCCTCCACGGGCGAGCGCCGGTAGCCGAACAGGGCCGGGATCACGCCAAAAAAGGCGCCGCCCACCCAGATGCCCAACAATACCGCATTTTGGTGTTCCGCCAAATGAAAAGGCGTGAAACCGGTGAGAAATTCTGGCGAACGAAAATGAAACGCCGCGGACAACCCTCCGTGTGCCAAGAGGATGCCCAGTAAAACGCCGAGGGTGCTGATCCACAGGGATTCCAGCCAGACGAGGGTGAAAATCTCCCGGGGATGCGCCCCCAGGGTTCGCAACACCGCCCAGTCGCGGCGGCGGCGTTCGGTGGCCTGAAGGAGGGTGGCGAGGATGGCCAGTCCAGACACCAGGGCCACGGCGGCCGCCATCCACAGCAGTCCCTGTTGTACGGGCTTGAGCACGCGCTGATAAAGCCGATGCAACTCATCCACGGGCACGGCGGCCATGGCGTCGGTGTTGCGGTTGATTTCATCCCGCATCCACATCCGCATGCCCGCGCTGCGCAATCGAAGCCAGACGGCGGTAACCTCGGGTTCCCGCTCGGGACGTTCCCGGCGAGCGCCAAACAGGTTTCGATGCATGTCTTCATCGGCCTCGTGAACGAGCCATACCGAGTCCAAAGGCGTGAGGATCAGCCGGTCCACCACCCCGCCGGAGGGTTCGAGAATTCCGGTGACGACGTAGGGAAAATCATCGTGCTCGGTTCCCGGTGCGGGACGCAGGCCATGGGAACCCACAAAGGAATCCCCCAAGGCAAAGCCATGGGCCCGGGCGACATCCGCCCCCAGGACCACCTCGAACGGTTCCTCGAATGCCCGCCCTGCCCGCAAGGTCAACCACGATGCCCCGTCCTCCAGGTTGCGGGGGCGCCAGGCGAAGAAATCCGCGGTAGTGCCCACAATCCGGTATCCTGCGAAATTGTCCCCCAGGGACAGGGGGACGGCCGCACGGACCCGTTCGTCTTCGCGCAGCGAATGATACAACGCCAGGGGAATGTTGCCGGTGGGCAGGTCGACATGGTGTACGGCGCTGAGGACGAGTTGCAACGGGCTCCCCTTCCCGCCCACCACCATATCCACCCCCGAGCCTTCCCGAAGGAGCGCGTTTTCCGACTGTTCCCGCAGCAGGAGAATGGCACAGGGCAAGGCCGTGCCCAGGGCCAGGCTGATCACGGTCAGAAGGGTAACCCCTCGCCGGGCCCAAAGATAGCGGAAGGCCATGCCCGGCAGTGTCATGATGTCGCCTCCGCTTGCTCACTTTCAATCGCATCCGCGCAGGAGACGCGGCGGGGAAACCGACGCGCCAGACGCTCGTCGTGGGTCACGCACAGCCAGCCACAGTTCAATTTGGCGCACAGGGTCTCCATCAGTTCCACGGCCTTGTCGCCCGCCGCCGGGTCCAAGGCGCCCGTCGGTTCGTCCGCCAGCAACAGCTTCGGATGTCCCGCCAAGGCCCTCGCAATGGCCACCCGTTGGCGTTCGCCCACGGACAACTTGTGCGGATAGGCCCGCAAACGATGGGACAAGCCGACTTCGTCCAAAATTTCCAGGGCGCGTTGCTTGCGCTGTCCGGCGGGAACCACCCGACCGAAGCGCAACCCGGCCATCACATTGTCCAACACCGAAAAGCCATGCAAGAGATGAAAGGTCTGATGAACAAACCCGATCTTCCGACCCCGGAAGACATCCAGGGCGGCGGGGTTCAGACGAGCCAGATCCGTGCCGTCCACCCGCACCGCCCCTTCATCCGGGACCCGCAAGCCGGACACCACGTTCAGAAAGGTGGACTTTCCGCAACCGCTGGGTCCCGTCAACGCCACCCGCTCACCCGCGGCCATTTCCAAATCGGGCAGGCGGGCCACGACATTTCCCCCCCGGCCATTCCGGCCCAAGAGAACTCGCGCCCCGTGAACATGGAGCAATGGAGCCTCTTCAGCGGACGCGGTCATGATCGTGAACCCGGGAATGTGAAAAAGAGATTGTGAAAACGTTTTGCATAAAAGGTCGGCATCTTATTGAGATCATACGATCATAAACGCCCACATGCAAACCTTGAATCGAACATCGAACGTAACGGAGCACGGACATTCCTGTCCGTGAACTTTAGAAAATCCGAACGTCGAACATCGAACGTCCAACTTCGAACGTCGAACGTAACGGAGCACGGACATTCCTGTCCGTGAAATACCGCTTCGAACCATAAATCCGAACGCCGAATGCCGAACGTGACGGGACGAAAAGGGATATCCCAGCCGATGCGTCGATCCGGCTTCGATTTTCCGAACGGGGTCTCGACAAAATCCGGAATCTTTTCCAGTTGATTTACGCGGGCGATGTTGCAAGGTATCGTCATGATTTTTTCTTCCATCACCCCCAAAACCTTCAAAACCCTGCCCACCCGTTGGAAACACTACCAACACGAACGTCTGCCCCTGTGGAAAGCCCTGCCCGTGGTGGCGGCGAAAAGCTACACGGCGTTGACCTTCACCGCCCTGATCGCTCACCGGGATCTGCCCGGCTTGGGCACTTATCTGGTCACATTTCTGATTGGGGTGCTTTTTCATTTGCAACGCCGCATCGGCGACGACCTGCACAATGCCGCCCACGACCGAAAAAAGCGGCCATTCATGCCCATCCCCCGCGGGCTGGTGTCCGCCAACGAGTTGCGGCTTTTGTTTGCCTTGTGCATTCCCGTCCAGGCCTTGCTTTCCATGGCGCTGGATGTGCGCCTGCTGGGGCCCCTGCTGGTGGTCCTGGTCTTTCTTCAGGGGCTGACCTTTGATTTCGGTTTGAGAGGTCTCATTCGCAAACACCCGGTTTTCGGCCTGTTTTTGCGAATGTTGGCCGCCCCCCTGGTGATGTATTTCGCCACGGCCTGCGAATGGTTGCCGCGCGAAGGCAGTCCCCCCGTCGGGGTCATTTTGCTGCTCCTGGTCACCTTCAGCAACAGTTTCGTGCTGGAATTGGGACGCAAAATCCGCGCGCCGTCCGAAGTCGTTCCCGATCCGCTGAGCTATTCAACCCTCTGGGGCCCCCGGCGTTCCGTGGTCACTTGGTGGCTGCTCATCAATGTTTCCGCCATTTTTTCCACCATCGCCCGCGCATTTCGCGGCGCCCCGCCCGAAGGGATTCTGGTGCTGTTTGTCGGCGTGGTGCTCACCGCCTTTTTCGCCTATCATTTCGCCTCCAGCCTCAAAGCCTCCGCCGCAAAACGCCTTGAATTCATGTCGGTGCTTTGGACGGTGACCATGTTCCTCACCCTGGCGTTGCGCTGAGGGCTTGCACCCTCGGGATCAGCTGGGCGGCCATGCGGAATGCCCCCAAATCGTTGGGATGGCTGGCATCGGTCGTGCCTTCCCCATCCTCGCCATATCAATCGTCGGAGCGCCAATGAAAGGTGTTGGTGGCGTCTTCCATGGCATTACCGAATGATGAAAATTCGTTTTTCCGCCTGGCCGTCCCGCTCAATATCCAGCACCACCGCGTTCATGTTCGCGCGCATGAATTCGGCCACCAGATACTCGGCGCGGTTTTGGTTCAGCATTTCCATGGAATTGACCCGCTGGATGATATCGCCGTCCGCCAGGCCCATGCTGGCAAAAAACTCGCGTTCTCCGGCCATTTCCAGTCTGAACCCCGAAAGTCCGTCCTCATCCACCGCCGGGGCGGAGGTAAAGGAGTCGTACAACGCGATGGCCCGGCGGGGGTCCGCCATCACCTGCTCGGCATAATTCACCACGGCGTCACGATGGATCACCCACATGTTTTCCCCCACGCGCTTGCCGAACGGGGTGGTTTCCAGGGCGGGCATGTCCTCGAAATTCTGCGCGTCCTCCGCGCGTTCCGCCGGACGCGCGGGACGGGAGGCGACCCGTTCGGCCAACACCCCCGGCAGGGTCAACACCCATTCCATGCCGCCACGGCGCAACACCAGTTGTTCCAAGGTGATTTCCGAAACCGTAAAGGGACCCAGCCGCTCGCCGGTGCGCAACATCATCTGACGGCCATCCCGCAAATCATCCACCAGCGCCAATTGGCTTCGGGGTTTGCCCTGTCCGGATTCCGGGTCGAAATCATAGGTCTGAAAGGTACCCGCCAATTGATAATTACGGACTTCCTCGTCAAATTGCGCCTCGCCGGGCCGCGCGAAGACATCCCCGGCGGGTAAATCGATCCCCGGCCAATTCCAATCGAAAGGCGTCTCCGACGCCAAGCGCGGCTCCCCGGAGACGCGCGTCATTCTCCAACTCAACGTCAGCAAGCCCCCGGCGCCAAACGCGCACAGTGCCAGACCGGCGGTCAACCATTTCTGAAAGGACATGAAGTTCATAAGAAAAAAGGGGTCGGAGCGACAGGATTGACATTTCGCTTCGCTTCATTGCCGCGACTTCGCGCGGCCCTACTCCGCTTCGCTCCGTTTCAAACCCGCTTCGCAGGTTCGAACCCTGTCGCGAGTTAGATGGGGTAAAAAAATGGTCGGAGCGACAGGATTCGAACCTGCGACCCCTTGCCCCCCAGGCAAGTGCTCTACCAGGCTGAGCCACGCTCCGACCGAGGAATTTCGCTTGTATCGATTGCGCGGGGAATTGCAACCCCATTTTGGGAAAAATCCTGAATCCGTGAATGATTTGCAAAGAAGGCGTGCAAGATCAAGGAGCGAAAGGAATTGTCGGGAATCGAGGCATACCCATGCGGTCTGTCGAGCATTCCCGACAATTCCTTGCAGCCCATGAGATTGTGCGGATTCAAAACAAAGATCTCACGGATTCAGGAACATCAGTGTTGGCTTTTGAAGGAGACTTTTTGGGTCACCCGCAGGACTTCTTCACAGGAGGTCTCCCCTTTCAAGACCATGTCCCAGCCTTTGGCCCGCAGGCTTTTCAGTCCATTGGCCACGGCGAGATTCCTGATTTCGTTGGACGGCTTGTTGGCCACCACGGCCAGGCGAATGTCGTCCTCCATCATCATGATTTCGTGCAGCGCGGTCCGCCCGTGGTATCCGGTGTAGTTGCAATCGGCGCAGCCGGTGCCGTGCCTGACCTTGCCGAGATCGATGTCGGGGCCGAACAGTTGGTGCAACTCCGGCATCAGAGCTTCGTCGAGGGTGGCGGGCTCCTCGCATTTGGGGCAAATGCGGCGGACCAGACGCTGGGCGATGACCCCTTCCAGGCAGGAGCTGACCAAGTACGGCTCGATACCCATGTCCACCAGACGGGTGATGGCGCTGGGGGCATCGTTGGTGTGCAGGGTGCTGAGCACCAAGTGCCCGGTCAGGGAGGCGCGCACGGCAATGTCGGCGGTCTCGCCGTCCCGAATTTCGCCCACCAGGACAATGTCGGGATCGTGTCGCAGAATGGAACGGAGAATGTTCGCAAAGGTCAGCCCGATCTTGGAATGCACCTGAATCTGGCTGATCCCGTCCATCTGGTACTCGATGGGATCCTCCACGGTGATGATCTTTACGGCGTCGCTCTTCAATTCCGCGAGCATGGCGTAAAGGGTGGTGGTTTTGCCGCTGCCGGTGGGACCGGTCAGCAGAACGATCCCGTGCGGCAAAGCGCCCAGATATTTGATCATGGGCAGGTCCTCGTCCTGAATCCCCAAATGCCCCAAGGTCACCTGCATGCTGTCGCGGCTGAGAATCCGCATGTTGACGGTTTCGCCGTGGCGGGTGGGCAGCACGGAAACGCGGAGGTCGTATTCCATGTTCATGGCCCGCACTTTGATGCGCCCGTCGTGGGGTTTGCGTTTTTCGGCGATGTCCATGTTGGCCATGCTTTTGATACAACTGGCCACGGATCGCTTGAGTTTGGCAATCCCTTCCGGCAAGGGAATGTTTTGCAGCAAACCGTCAATCCGGTACCGCAATACGATCAATTCTTCGAAGGGCTCGATATGGATGTCGGTGGCCCGCATCTTGATGGCTTCGAGAATGATGTTGTGTACGAACTCGATCATGCCCGCTTCGGCGGACCCCTCGCCAATGTCGGCGCCCTCAAACGACAGTTCGTCAATCTGGGTGGTGTTGATCATCTCGTGGATGTTCTTGGCCCCCAAACCGTAAAAATGGCTGATGGATTTGATCAGCTCGGGATGCAGGGTCAGCACCCAGTCGATTTGCCCGCCCAGCAACATGCGCAAACTGTCCTCCACCATCGGCTCCGGCATGCCGTGGGTGGCCAGGGTGATGACCCCGTTGACGTCGCGCACGGGCAGCACTTCATACCGCAGGGCGGTTTTGGCGGTCAATCGCGAGGCCAGTTCGGGCGTGATCTCGTAATCTTTGAGGTTCACGAAGGGAATGCCGCTGATTTGGCTGAGCAGGCGTAGAATTTCCGCTTCGGTGGCATAGTGCTCGCGTTGCAGGAGCACCCCCGGGGGGGTGCCGGTGAGGGCGCTCTGTTGTTGGACCCGGGTCCAGTCCTCCAGGGTCAGCTTTTCCTGGTCGATGAGCATCATGCCGACTTCACGCCAGGCGGCGTCGGGAGAGGGGCGCATGGAGGCGTCGAGTGCGTATTGGTCAGTGGAATCCATAAGTCAAATCAAAGTCAAAGGTCAATAAAACAACAAAAGAAGAATCACCGGCGGGCCTTCATCGGGGCAAGGTGAAGGTTTGGGGTTCGCCGCGTTTGAGCGTGACGGGCATATCATCTTCGCCGAGCAATTCCAAGGTTTCCATGTCCACATTCACGAGCGTCAGGGGGGGGATTTCGGCGCCCGCCTGCAAGAACACGCTGTTGCCGGTCATGGGATTGTGGATCATGGCGGCGCGGTTGCCGTCCGGGCGGCGGATCATGCCCCGGTAGACGTAGGTGACGGTTTCCCGCGGTGGCGGGGGCGGGGTTTCGGGTTCGGGCTCGGGTTCGGGCTCCGGAGGCGGAGGAGGGCGCACGGGCCGATCGGGGCGGTCCCCGCGGTCGGGCCGCACCGGCGGACGACGGCGCACATAAGGCAAATGGAAGGGATTGGGCGGTTCCTCCCCGACTTTCATTTCCTGCTGGGCCAACACAAAGGTGCTCAAGGGCGTGGGCGTGGGTTGCGGCGGACGCGCCCTCCCCTCCCCGATTTCGGGCGCGGCCCGGCGACTGGAGGCATACAAATTCCAACTGAACCACATGCTGGTGGCCACGAAGACCAGCACCGACATGACCGCGATGGCCTGGGGATCGCCGTGCTTCAATTCATGGAAAAGGGATCGGAGTTTCATGTTAAAATCCCCTGGGTCGGACGCGTTCGGTGGGATCGACCTCCATGGCGCTCATGCCGGCGGGGTCGGAGACAAACAACAAAGCGCTGAGGGTGGCGGTCATGCGCACCTGGTCGGGACGTTCCAAGGAGGTTTTTTCCATGGCCACGTTGCGCAGCAGCATCGCCTGATTGGTTTGGAACATGGCTTCCCACAATCGGTACAAGCGCTGCATGTCCCCTTCGAAAATCACCCGCAGGGGATATTCCTCCATGTACAAATCCTCGGCGGGGCCGGCGCGGTGGCGCAAGGGAGGCAGGGGATCGATGCTGCGGATATCGGCAATGCCGTATTCGATGGCGGTGTCCACAAGGGTTTCCACGGAACGCAATTGCAACATGAGTTCCCGGGCCACGTCGTCACTGTCGATTTGATCCTGCATGCCCAGCAACGCCGGAACGACGATTTCCTGTTCGTTGGCCTTGCGCCGCAGCCGGAGACGGGCGAAATACAGCTCTTCCTTGTAGTCGATATTTCCGAAATCGCGGGTGCTGAGAATCTCCTGTTCCCTGAAAGTGGCCAGCAGGGTGGTGAGTTCGGACCACTCCTCCAGCCGTCGCCGCAAATCGCGCTCGCGTTCGTTTTTTTGCCGCAACAAGGGCGCTTCGCCCATGAGATAGCCCGCCTGGCTCAACTCGTGGGTTTTGCTTTCGATCTCCTGCCGCAAGCGGGTTCGCTCATCGAACACGGGTTTGAGCAACCCGAAATAGAGCGCCAACAGCAATAGGGTCAGTCCACTCAGGGACAGCGCGAAAAATTGGCGTTCGCTCAGATGCATGCTCATCGGGGCCTCCGGGGGGTCGGGCGCTCCCTCCTCGCCTGGTTTCGGGTTTGCACCCCGGGACCTTCCTCAAGCCCAAGGCTGTCCACCAGCATCACGTCCAAGGCAAAACGCCGGTGACCGGTTTGCCGCCAAGTTTCATCCATCTGCAAATCCCCGAACACAAAATCGTCGGTGAGCAAATCCGCGCGGCGCACGGCGGGATGTTCCCGCAAGGCGTTGATGAGCGACCGAACGGTGGACAGATCTTCCCGGGGCGTAAAGCCCTCCACAATGAGGCGGTTCATCCGGGCCTGTCGGAGCCCTTCGGCCCGATTTTGGTTCACCTGGCGCTGACTGAGGCTGGTGCGGCGGCGTTGTCCCTCTTCGGGTTCCTCCTCGGCAAGCACCCGCAATTCCAAGTAGGATTCGCTGTCGCCAATAAACGTTATGAAATCCTCACCCCCCTTTTCCGTGGCAATGGTCAGGGTCAGGTCCCGGATGCGGGCGCTGTTGCCGACAAAGCGGATCAGGGGTTGGGTCATTTCCTCCACGAGCTGCATGCGGGCCTCGATTTGTTCGATTTCCCGGCGGATGTTGGTCCCGCGTTGCAACATGTTGTTGTGCCGGCTGAGCTGTTCCCGCTCCTGGGAGAGGCTCAACCAAGTGCCCCCGCCGATCAAGCCCATGGAAAGCAACGCGAAAATGCCGGTGGCCACCCAGTATCGTTTGTTGCGTTCGCGGGTCAGGCCGGCCCGCAGGGACTCCGGCAACAACGAAGCCGAAGCCCGGCCAATGCCCAGGGCGTCCGCCGCCAATCCCGCCGCAATCATAAAGCCGGCGCTCTGGTCCTGTTCGTGGCCGGCAATGCGCCCCACCGCCCCCAGCGGCAAGGGCGAGGCCTCCTTCAAGGCCTCGAAAAGCGGCGCCCACTGGGAGCCGCCCCCGCTCAATAAGGTGCGTTTCACTTTCCGGTCTTCCTTGTCGCCCCCGGGAAGGTTTTTGAACATTTGCAGGCAGGCGGACAATTCCTGGGTCCAGCGATTGACAAAAAGCGCGCAGGACCGCCCCGCCTCGCCGGGAAGTTCGTCGAAACTTTTGGCCTGCAGCCGCACCCGCTCCGCCTGCTGGGGCGGCAATTTCCCTTGGGTGGCCACGTTCTGGGTCAATTGGGAGGTCCCCATGGCAAAACTGCGGGCAAAGCGGACCCCGCGGCCATCGCCGATCACCACCTCCGTGTGCGTGGCCCCCAAGTCCACGAACATGGAGAGCTGATGGACGGGTTCGCCGAGGGCGGTGATGCCGTTGTACAAGGCCACGGGGGCGGGCAAAACGTTGACCACCCGCAAACCCGCGTCTTGGGTTGGCGCCAGGGTCTGATCGAGCAAATCCGGACGCGCCAGGGAAATCAGCAAACGCCGTTCGCCCGGTTCGGGGGTGGCGGGGGTGGCGGTGTTCACCATTTGCGAGTCGGTCATTTCCCCAAAGCGGATGGCTTCGATGTTGGCCACTTGGTCGGGACGGCGGGGATCGTCGTCCTCCATGACCATGCTTTGATACATCACCCGGCTGCCGCCGAGGGCGACGGCCACGGGGATATGACCCAGTCCCTGTTCGTCCCACCACTTCCGCAACACCTTCCCCGGATCCGTCATGTCGGCGGGCACCGGCAGGGTTTCCATTTTCGTGACTTTCAGCCGGGACGCGTTGGCGGTGGCCAACACCGCCTTGATCGTGTGTTGTCCCAGGTCGAGCCCTAAAACTGTGCGCGCGTGTTTGGGCATGGCTCAGTCGGAAATGGATTCGTCCATGGGGGCGTTGTCTTGGATAAAACGGCCTCGGGTTTCGGATTCGTCCGGCGTGTCCCAATCCATGGGCACCAGACTCTCGCCGCGTTTGGAAATGAGGGTCGCGGTGACAAACACCAGCAGATTTTCCTGTTCCCGAACCACGGAACTCCTCGAAAAAAGTCTTCCGACGATCGGAAGACTGCCAATGATGGGCACGGTACGGCGGTCGTCTTGTTCGCGTTGCCGCATGAGACCGCCCAAGGCCACGGTGTCCCCGCTTTGCACGACCACTTCGCTTTCAATGATGCTGCGGGCGAGTTCGGGAAACTCGATGCCAAAGCCGGTGAAGCCGTCTCCAATGTCTCCCCGCGCTCCGGGCGGAACGCCATTGCCGTTGCCATTCTCCCCGTTCGGGTCGGGTTCCAGGGGGATGGCCCGTTGCGACACTTCCCGAAAGCGGATCAATTCCACGATTTCGGGTCGCAATCGGAGGTTGATGTCCCGCCGGTTGGCGCCCACGCTGACGGTGGCGGAAAGTTCGTACCCCGTTTCCAGCGTATCCACCACCGGATCGCGGATGAGCAAATCCTCCCGGCTGTCCCCGGTGCCGAAACTCTCGCGTTCAATGCGCACGTCGGAGACATAGGCCAAATCGCGCCCAATGCGAATGAAGGCGGGGCGGTTGTTCACGGCAATCACCTTGGGGGCGCTGAGCGTGCGGGCGTCCCCCTTGACCTCCAAGGCGTGCAAAACCGCGCGAAACTGCGGATCGGTCAAGATTCCCGTGAAGGTGCCGGAAAACCCTTCCCCGGCATTGAGCGCCTCCCCGAAATTCACCGTGGCTCCCTGTTCCAAACGGGTCCGGGTCCGCCCGCCGCGAGTGCTCAAATCCACGTTACTTTGTAGCAGCCAATCAATGCCCAGTTCGCGCAAATCGCTGACCGTGGTGCTGATGAAGCGGGCTTCGATGAGCACCTGCGGGGGAGTCACGTCCAGCGCCTCGACCAGATTGTCGACGATCGCCAGATTTTTCTCCGAATTTTTCACGAGCAGGATGTGCGAGTTGAGATCAAACATGATGTCGGAACCTTCCGGCGCCGGAACAAAGCGCTCGATGGCGTCGATCAGGCTCAACAAACTTGAATCCAACCCGGTTTCGCTCAGATACTGGCTGTGCATCCCGTGGCGAATGCGGTACACCCGGGTGAACATGGGGGTGGCGGGCCGTTCCTCGGCGCCGGGCGTGATCCAAATGAGGTTGCTGCCCAGGTTGAATTCGATGTTCAAATTGCGGGAAAGATAGTCGAACAACTCCCGCAGGGTAATGTCTTCGGCGTGAATGGTGACCGGGGGCGTGTCCAGGGTTTGGTCGGCGATGAGGTTGAGCTGGCTTTCCTGCCCGAGATAGGTGATGATTTCGCGGAGGCTGACCTCGTCGAAATGCAGGCTCACGGTTTGATCCAGCACCTCGTCCATGGGACTTCTGGGGCGGATATGGGAGGCGTCATTGCCCTGGATTTGCCGGCGCATCCGAAACGTGTCCGGCACCAGATTGCCTTCCATGGATTCCAGCATCGTCCGGGTCATGGAGTCGTCCCGGCGCAATTCGGCGTCCGTTTGCCGGCGGTCGTTCAGGGCGGTCATGATATCCGCGCGGAGACTGGAAAGGCCGGGGGCATTGGGGTTGTTGTGGCCGATATCGATGGCGGCGATCATGGCCTCGGAAAGGCGGCCCTGTTGATACAAGTCACGCGCCCGTTGCATTTCCGCGTCGTGGGCCCGGGTGGGGGCGGACACCGGATCGGTGGCCCTGCATCCCAGCAAAAACAGGGCGCTGAACGACAGAAGGCCGAGGGCGAAATTCATTTTTTTCATAAAATTCTTTCTGATCGGGACAATAACTTAGCGCGCCAGGGGGAATTCCCATTGCAGGCCACTCATAAACACATTGCCGGACACCGCAACATTCAAAACGCGAAACGAACGTTCGCTTTGCTGTTTTTCGTTGATCACCGACACTTGGCGATCATGAAAATGGTGGAAACAACGCACCAGCGGAAATTGGGTACGGTCATAACCCCTGTGGGAAGAAGTGTCTCCATACTGAAGTTGCATGAATTTCACCTGCGCCCATGAAGGGGTCTGGTCCGATTCGAGCCCCATATGCTCTGGTTTCAGATGGCCACCATCTGGTCCAAGAACCCTCCAAGGATCATCCTTTGTGGGGGGGGTGCTTTCGTACCACCGACAACCAGCCACAGTAAACTCATAAAGATAGGAGACAAAAATTCTGGTTTGGGTTTGGGTTTGGGTCGGGTGAGGATCGTTTGTATTTCCGTAATTCGCATCCTCATGAATCACATCATTACCAAGTGCAGCCTGAAAAATATCTGACTCAGGTCTCCCCCCCCACGCGCCCCGGCTTTGGTCGGAAGGACAGAGAAAGGCGGTATCATCGGTCACGTACCCTTCCTCGTACATGTCCGAGAGCCAGGGGAAAATGGATTCCACTTCCGTGCTGAAGACATCCTGTTGGCCTTCGATATAGCGTTGGTTCCAAGCAATGCCGAAAGTCCGCAGGTGGGACATGCACTTGGTCTGGCGCGCTTGCGCCAGGGCTCGATTTACGGCGGGAAAGAGAAGGGCGGCCAGCAAAGCGA
The DNA here is from genome assembly GCA_003565815.1 of PVC group bacterium. GTDB lineage: Bacteria > Verrucomicrobiota > Kiritimatiellia > SS1-B-03-39 > UBA6053 > PXAS01. The sequence goes on along the minus strand of PXAS01000095.1, from coordinate 511 downwards.
TCACGGCGATCACCACCAACATCTCAATCAACGTAAAACCAATCTGATTGTGTTTTTTGTCTTTCATACTAGTGCGATAAAGTTTAACTACGTGAGACACTCTCAATATACCAGTAAAATGTCAATCAGAATATGTCAAAGCTTCAAAGCCCTCGGAACGGCTTTCCCGGGGAAAGCCGTCCTTTTGGCCGCCATCCTTTCGCTCTTGCCCTCCAGGGGGGGAGCGAACGGTTTCAACGTGCATTACGCCCCGCAGGTGGTGTTTCGCAGGGATCCCCTTGCCTTTCAGTTACTTGCGAATGAGAGAGGACAAGCCGCTTTCTTTCTCGGGGATCAGCTCCACACCACCGTCCCCCTGATCCCCGACGAGGTGGGCGAGGTTTCGTTCAACCCCCAGCGCGAACAGCTTTTGCGCTTTTCCATGGAAAACACCTCGCACCTGTTCCGTCTGGTGCGGCCCACCGTGGATGTCGGGGCGTTCTCGGAGCGGGACGGCTATTTGGAACTCGGG
>PXAS01000385.1 GCA_003565815.1 PVC group bacterium | reverse complement strand
GGGATAATCCTTCCCTGATGCCGCGCCCGGCGCAGGGACGCGCCCCCTGGCGGATTGTGCCGGATCGCCTCGGTCACCTTCCCTTGGGGTTGAAAGTGTTTACGGATGAATTTCGCGCACGAACACTTTGCGTCTTGGGTCGGGACGCGCCGGATGCGCGGCGCGAAGCCTTGGAAGCTGCAGGTGTTTCCTGGATGGAAGGTCCGGCAGGCGAAACGGGTTCTTTCGATTGGCGGGCCATCCTGGAGGGCCTTTGCAGAAGGGGGATCCAGCACATTCTTTGTGAGGGGGGGGGCGTCTTGGCGGCCGCACTCTTGCGGCAAAACCTGGTGCGGGAGCTTTTCTGGGGACAGGCCCCGATTATACTTGGCCAGGGCGGACGGCCCGCCGTGGCCGATGATTGGCCTCTGGAACGCGCTCCTGCCTTTGCAAGGAAATCCCTGGAAATATTGGACGGGGATCTTTGGATGCGATTCACTCTTTAACCATGGAGACAAATATGTTTACCGGCATTATTCAAAAAATCGGCATGGTTTCGGAACTGCTGGAACGCCAGGGGGGGCGCCGGCTGATTCTGGAACTGACCCCCTGGGAGCAGTCGTTCGCGGATGGGGAAAGCATCGCCGTCAACGGGGTCTGTCTCACCGTGGCCGAACAATTGTCTCCGAAAAAATTGGCTTTCGACGTGTTGGAGGAAACCCTTCGCAAAACCAATTTGGGGGGATTGGCCCCCGGGAGCAAGGTCAACCTCGAACGCGCCCTGAGGTATGGCGACGCGCTGGGCGGTCATTTGGTCTCCGGTCATGTGGATGCCCGCGGACGCGTGCGCGCGATGACGCCCGCGGGCGGAGACCGCCGGGTGGAGATCGAGGCGCCCGAGTCGGTGTATTTGAATTTGGTCGAGCAGGGATCGATCGCCTGTGACGGCATCAGCCTCACGGTGGCGGAGTTGTTGGAGGATGCCTTTGTCGTTCACCTGATCCCCACGACCCTACGGGAGACGAATTGGGGAGAAATGGCTGTGGGCGATGACGTGAATTTGGAGGCGGACATGGTTTGCAAAATCGTCCGCCGCGAAGCCGCCCGGGGCAAACTGCCCGGCGGCTGGACCTGGGAGCGGTTTCAACGCGAGGGCGTTGGCACGGAGGCGTGATCGCAAGGGACTGCCGATCTGCGGCGGCCCCAAACGTCGAACATGCGGATTCGGATGGGAATCAGAGGACCGGCGCCATGAGGCGGCAGGTTTGTGCGGCGAAGCGAAAGAGAAACGGACGGGCGTTGTAATCTTTAACGCCGGTTTGACGGCAATGCTTGAAATCCTCTTCCAGCATTTCCTCCACTTTTTCGATGAGTTCCTGTGAACGGCCCACCATCGAGATCTCAAAATTGAGTCGAAAAGAACGGTTGTCGGCGTTTGCGGTGCCCACGACGGCCAGGGTTCGGTCCACCAGCAACACTTTTTGATGGAGGAACCCGGGGGTATAGCGGTGAAAATGGATTTGGGGCATGTCCAATTGGGCCAGAAAGGTGAAAGAGGCCAGCCAGACCATCAGATGGTCCGCTTTTTCCGGCAGCATGATCCGCACTTCCACCCCGCGCAGGGCCGCGAGTTGCAGGGCGCTGACCACGTCGCTGTCGGGAACGAAGTAGGGGCTGACGATCCAGATGCGGTCCTTGGCCTGGCGAATGCATTGGAGGAGCAACAATTTCCAGGTTTCCACTTGGTCGGACGGCCCGGAAGGCACGACCAGAAGTTTTTCATCTCTTTCCGGGGCGGGACGGGGCGTCCAGTCCAATGCTTCGGGAAAAGCGCCCCGGGCCCAGTTCCAGTCCGAAACGAAGGCCAATTGCACGGCCAGGACGGCGGGCCCCATGATTTGGCAATGGGTATCCCGCCAGGGGCCGAACCGCTTGCTGCGCCCCATGTATTCGTCCCCGATGTTGAAGCCCCCGAGAAAGGCGACGCGACCGTCCGTGACCACGATTTTCCGGTGATTGCGGAAGTTGAGTTGGAAGCGGTTTTTGGTGCCGCGGGTGGTGCGGAAGCCGCTCACCCGGGCGCCCGTGGCGCGCAAATCATGCAAATAGTGCTGTGAAAGGCGGGTACAACCGATCTCATCATACAGAAAATAGACGGCCACGTTCCGGGAGCGGGCCTCGACAATGGATGCGAGGATTTCCCGTCCGATTTGGTCGTCTCTGACGATGTAAAACTGAATGAGAATGTAGTGTTTGGCCTCTCTCATGGCCGCTTGGATGGCGGCAAAGGTGTCGGCGCCCGTGGTAAACAGGTCCACTTGGTTGAGATGGGTAAAGGGCATGGAGGCCAAATGCTCCATCACGCGCTCGTCCGGGGTGCGCTCGAGTCGATCCGGCAGACTGTCCGGCAGCTTCATCAGGGTTTCTTTGATGAGCGGATTGGTGTGTTGGTCGCGGGTCCGTCGGGCGTCCACATAGCCATGAAAATGCGTGCGCCCGAAAATCCAATACAGGGGCAGGGCGATGAAGGGGAAGGTGCAGAGGCTGATTGCCCAGGCGATGGCGCCTTGCGGGGTGCGGGCGTTCATGATGGCATGCAAAGTCGAGCTTATGCCCAAGGCATAAACCAGGAAGGTGAACACGGTGATCAGAAAGCCGAGATGCTCCATCATCGGGCCAGCCTAGGGGAAAGCATTGGGGAAGGCAATGCTGAAAATGTCTTGAACCTGGGGGCGGCCGCATCTCGGATTTGGTGACATTTCAATCGTAGCTGGACCCTGTTCGAAAAGGGTTTTATGGCGAACAGGCATCGTTGATCGCTTTTTGAGAGGGGGCGAAGGGGGGTGAGAAAGTGTGGTGGGGAGGCCTGAACATGGGAAAAAGCCTTCGGGGGAGACCGAACGCTTGATCTCACGCCGCCTTCCGAGCTTTCGGGGGGATTGCACCATCAGAAGATGCGTTGACCCCCCGAAAACTCGAAATCCG
>PXAS01000443.1 GCA_003565815.1 PVC group bacterium | reverse complement strand
CCACCGCCTCCCAGGTGAAAGCGCTTTTCACGTGCCGGCGTCCGTTGCTCCCGAGGCGATTGCGCAGATCGGGTTGGTTGAGCAGGATGTCGAGCATGGCCTCGAATTCGGGATAGTAGGCAAACCAGAGTCCGGCGTTGGCGTTTTCGCATTGCCAGCGGAGCACGTCGGACTTGGCATGCACGAGGGCGGGGGTGCCCGCCAACCAGGCTTCGAGAAGAACGATCCCGAAACTTTCGTTGGTGGAGGGGTGGATGAATGCGGCGGCGCCGGCCATGGCCTCGCGCTTTTCCGTTTCGCTGACGAAGCCGAAGTCGAGAATGTCGTGGCGCAGGGTTTCGGGCGGGGTGTATTCTCCGCTGCCGGTGAGCACCAGGGGAATGTCGCTTTGGCGGCGTTTGCGGTAGGTGTCGACATAATCGAGCAAGAGCGGGGTGTTTTTTCCGGCTTCCCGGCGTCCGCAATAGAGCAGGTAGGGGCGGGAGATGCCGTGTCGCTTGGCGAAGGCTTCGGGGTCGGCTTCGAAGGGTTCCATGCCCATGCCCACCACGTGTCCGCTGTCGGGGTGCAGGCCGTAGAGGCGGTGGGCGAGGCTGCGTTCGGGGGGCGCGTTGAACAAATGCCCGCGCACGGAACGGAACATGTCCGCGATGATTTCCAGACGGGCGAACGCTTCGTCGTGCAGGCAGGGAATCAGCCACACCCGTTCGGGCAAAGCGCGGGCCACTTGCACGGTGATGCCGAACAGGTAGGGGCCCGCCATGACGGCGTCGAAGCCCGGACCTTCGCGTTGCAACCAGTCCACCAGCTCGCGGGAGCAGACGCTATTGGCGACCCATTGTTCTTGCTCTTCGCGGGAAACCTTTTGGTTTTTGTCGATTTTTCCCTGTACCCGCAGGAACGTGTTCACGTCGCGGTCCTCGTTGACGGGAAAGAAGCGAACGGTCATGCCTTCCGCTTGTTCCACCCCCGCGGGCCGGGCGTTGGCCCAGGAAAAATGGTCCAGGGCGCAGGTGGTGAGCAGGTGGACCTCGTGTCCGGCGGCGGCGGCATGGACGGCAAGCTTGCGGATGAGGGTTTCGGCGCCGCCGACCACCCCGCCGGGGGAATATCTGGGGGTAACAAAGGCCAGCTTCATGCGGCGGAGTCCCCGCGTTTCGTTTGCGGGTCCGCGGTGTTTTGGCCGCGTTCCAAAGCGTCAATGCGGGCCTCGAGGCCCGCGATTTTCTTTTCGTACTGCTGGAAACTGCTTTCCACGGCCGTGACCATGAGGGCGTTGATCTGGTTTTGCTGATGCCACAAGCGGAAGGTGTAGAATTTCAGCAATTTCCAGATCACGGTTTTGATTTTGACCAAAATCCTGCCCTTGGCGCCGGGACGGCGGTCCTCGATCTCGAAATCATTGATGTCCACGTTGACGCAATCCCGGAGACAGTTGAGATAAAACCGCAGCAATTCTTCGCTGTCGGCCATGTACATGAGGTTATGGCGCTCGGCCCGGGCAATGCGGGCGTCGGCATACACGCCTTCCCGGCGTTTGCGGGAGACTTCGGCGCGGATTTCTTCGACCAGGGCGGCGGTGTCGATCCCTTCCGCGCCCACGTTCACGGTCATGTGTTCGGGAGTGGTTGTCATGCGGTGGCTTATAGCGGGTCCGCCGGGAATGTCAAAAGTTCAACGTCTTCCGCCCGGAAATCTCCGAGTCGATGTGGATCCTAACGGGAGCGCCGGTCTCCGCACCGGCAGGGGCGAAGGGGGGTATCCTGAACTTTGTCTTAAGCTTTGTCTCGAACTTTGTCGAAGTTTCTCCAGGCCGTGTTTGCAGGCTCTGTTTTAGAAAATGATGTCAAAAATACTGGCATTGTAGTGGATTGAGCCTTGGAAGATACCTCGGGGTTACGCTTGAACTTTGGCTAGAAAGAATTATATTTCGAACATGCAAGAACCCCTGACTAATCCTTCCGCCGATTCACTTGCCGAGCGATCGCGTGCGCGGCGAAATAGAATTTTGGGCCACCGGGCCCGATCCCATCAGGATGCGGAGGACTGGGATCTGGATTATTGGCAGTCACAAGGAAGTGAAGCCCGTTTGTCCGCTTTGGTCGCCTTGCGAAATGAAGTGGAAATTGTACGCCAAGCCCAAAGGCACGCGGATGAACACCGTTGAGGACTTCGAAGACTTACTGGTGCTGCTAAACCAGCACGGTGCCCGATATCTGATCGTGGGCGGCTTGGCGTTTATTTTTCATGCCAAGCCACGTTTTACGAAAGACATGGATCTTTGGGTGGAAGGCTGTCCGGAAAATCTTGAAACAGTAAACCGCGCACTGGCCGACTTTGGCAGCCCGTTTTTGATGGAAATAAATGAGCCGGACCAAGTGGTTCAACTTGGAATCGCGCCCAACCGTATTGATTTGTTAGTGGAAATGGGCCCGGTGTCTTTTAAAGAGGCATGGCCCAAACGGGTGATGGCGCCCTATGGTCGGGCCGAGGCCTCATGGATTCATTTGGATCACTTGGAAAAAATCAAATCGTCGATTCCCGATCCCAGACATCAGGATGATGCACGAATATTACGCCGGGTTCGTGATAGGCGGCAGTCCGAAGGCTGAGTCTATTTCTTGGCGCCGTTGGTTTGAAACTCTCCCCGTGGTCACGGATGGATCGACGCGGAGCGTCTCTGGCGTAATCTCCAAGCCGATGCGGAACCTTGCGGGAGCGCCGGTCTCCGCACCGGCAGGGGCGCAGGCGGGACCCTGAACTTTGTCTTAAGCTTTGTCTCGAACTTTGTCCCCGAAGACCATCGCTTTTCGTGCTTTCGATTATTGAATGTTGAAAAAAGTGAACGTTGAACATCGAACGTCCAACTTCGAACGTTGAACGTAGGCAGGGGCGAAGGGGGGACCCTGAACTTTGTCTTAAGCTTTGTCTCGAACTTTGTCCCCGAAGACCATCGCTTTTCGT
>PXAS01000054.1 GCA_003565815.1 PVC group bacterium | reverse complement strand
TGCCGGAGAAGCGGGGCCGGGGGGAATGGCTTCGGGCCGGGTGACCTGGTCGCCCCTGGGAAGCTATCCGGGCAGCGAGGCGTTGGTGACGGCGGTGGAGAAAACCAATCTTTCGTTCGGCGGGGGCGCCTGGTATACCCATCGGAACGCGGTGACGGACTGGTACATCTGGGACGAGGAAGCGCAGACGGCCGACGCCCATGCCTTCACGGTGGATGCGACGCTGCAGGTTGGCCGCTTTTCCGGACATGTCAGCGGATTTCACCGGGAAGTGGACCCGCGGGAGGCGGGATTCGGTTCCTACGCGGGAGCAGGGTACAATGTGCAAGGGGGATTGCTGCTGATTCCCGAACGGCTGTTTGGGTCGCTGCGGTATTCGGAGGCGGCGCCGGACCGGGACAGAGACGCGGGGAAGACGCGGGAGGTGGCGGGCGGATTGCAGATGTATCAGCGAGGCCATCAGTCAAAAATTCATGTGGAAGCCGGCTGGTCGCAACAACACGACGAGGAACGATGGCTTGACACCGAGTTCGTTCGCATCCAGTATCAGTTGTTGTTTTAAGAACCCTATCAATTCAGGAGACAAGCATGAGCATACACAAATATTGGAAAAGTCTGTTTTCCACCTGCGGGCATCCGCCGGTGATTCTCATTCGGGTGATGATCGGGGTGGTGTTTCTCATCGCTGGGACGCAGAAATTTATTTTTCCCGGCGAAATGGGTCCGGGGCGTTTTGAGGAAATGGGATATGCCTACCCGGCATTCACGGCCTATGCGGTGGGATTTTTTGAGTTCGGAGGCGGGGTGTTGATCCTGCTTGGACTGGCCACACGCCTGGCGTCGCTCCCCATTGCGGTGATTATGGCGGTGGCGATCATCACCACCAAGATTCCACTTCTGAACGATGGGCTCTGGGATTTTCTGCATGGGAGCCGTTTGGATTTTTCCATGCTTATGGGGGCCTTGTTTTTGATTTGGAGCGGGGCGGACCGATTCTCGGTGGATGCCCAGCTGGGGAGGCGCGCGTTCAGGCGCTCGAAAACGTCATGAAAACGGCTTCCGGGATTCGGAAACATGTACAATGGCCAACCCCGATCCACAATATAGCAACAGTATTATATTGCTGGCCCTTCAGCAGGTTGGGTATGGCAAGAGCATCATGAAAGCCATGGGATGCTTCATGATCCCCATGGTCATCATTCCGATTTTTTGGCCGATATTGCTGGTGGTATATTTCAGTTTCAAGCACTCCCGACGGGCTTTGGATCATTATGTGGCGTCCGCCTGCAGGTATTGGAATATCGATCCTGATCGGGACCTGGTCCTCTAATATAGCAACAGGAAAGTAACGTGATTCGCGTGCCGGCGTGCGCGCCAGGAGTTGCTTGGCGAGTTGCTTGCGGATTTCGGGGTGGGACTCGAAATCGGCGGGATTGGGTAGAGTTTTTGAACGGAAAAGAATCAGGCGTCCAGGCCCGAAGCCTTGGATCAATTGCAACTGGTGGTGGAAAAGGTAAAGGCCGCCCCGATGACTTCCATATCGGGTAGGAGGATGATCAGCCGCCCCTCCGTGCCTTGGAGATTTTGGTTTTGGCTGTTCATTTCGATAAACGCCTCCACCTGATTCCCGATCATCATCGGATCGCTGCGAATGGAGGGATATTGGACCGATTCGATGCGCACCGTGTAGGCGTTTGAGGGGTCATTGTTTATGACTTGGGTAAAGCTGCTTTGTGAGTCGGCGCACTGCGAAGTCACGGTGAAATCGAACGTTTGCGCGCAGGTGACTTCGCGGGAATCAAATAGCCCCAGATCACCCTCCAAAACAAATATGGGGACTTTGGGTTCATAGGTCACCTCGAATTCAACGGTGCTTCCCGCCGGAACATTGACCGACTTTTTCTCACTCCCCACCGTCAGAGGGACATTTTCGCTATTCCGATTTTCGACCGAGAAGCGGCTGATGTCACGCGTCCGGCAGAGGCCTTCGATGATGATGTTTGCGGCAAAAGTGGGCTCTAGATCTACTTTATTGGCGGAGGCCCCGCGGGCAAGAAGGCCGAGACGAAAGATTTGTAAAACACCATCATAAACAGTCTCGATGATTTCGTTACCCCCAAAAAACTCAGTGGCCCCAGAGCTGCCGCCGGGCGGTGCATATACCAGGATAATCGGCCAATGCGGGCTGGTTGCGGAAATAACTCGGAAATAAGAACGACTGGCTGAGGAATAGAGCCGCTCGAGGACCGTATTCCCAGAACTGGAACCATAGTAGATGGGAACGCCGTCGGGTCGATCGATCTCCAGCGCGAAACGTTTAAAGAAGTGCTCGCCCTGTAAATCGATTCCCGGTGGAAGGTCGAAGTCGAAAGTGGCCGTTTGCTGGAACCCAAACGTATGGCTGCGTTGCGCATAACGGATCCCTGTCTGGCGATCCGTGATCGAGACCAAGGTGTCAACAGGAAAGCGGAATTCGCTATAAACCCACGCCGTTCTCGGCCAGAGGTTGCCATCAAAACGGCTGTCACGATACTGTAGCTGAAACTCGAAAAGGGTCCAGCTCAGGGATACGGGCATTTCGATCGTCGCCCCGGCAGCGTCGGTGACCGTGACAGTAAAGGCGTCGTGAGCGGTCGGCTGATCGAGGGTGATGACAAAGGACCCGTGCGGATTGTAATACAGTTCTGCATCCCCGTTGAGAGAAACCCGGGCGGTCGAAGGCAATGTTGTTTCAGTAGCTAAAAGTGGCTGCCCATTCACGTGGGTGACCCGCAGAGATGATTCCTCCGCATCGGCGACGAGGTCCGCCAGCGCAACGACAGTATCACCCTGGACGATACCCCTTTCAATCGGCCCAAAGTCAGGATTGGCCACTGGCGCGGTATTTTGCCGGGCGAGCTGTAGCTGCGCGGTGGCGGTCGCTGCTGAACCGCTGGCGTCGGTCACCGTGAAGGTGAAGCTCTCCACATCCGTGGATGCGTGCAGGAGGTTGCGGCCGGGGGCGGGCAGATACGTGATCGTGCCGTTTCCGTTAAGCGCCACTTCGGCCCCAGAGGCCAGACGCACGGGGGTGCTTGTCAGCGGCTGCCCATCAATGTGCGAGACCCGCAAAACGTCGCCGACGTCCGAGTCACTGGAGGAGGCCAGCGGATCGAGCTCGAGGGACTCCAGGCGCGGCAGAGCTTCTGCGGGGATCGGCTCGCGGAGGAAACCGGGGCCAACGTATTCCACCGAAAGCTGGGCATCGGCTTCGGCCACATCGAAGTAGCGCACGCGTATGGTGTGGCTCCCGGGTGTCAGTTCGATCGTGCCGGAGCGCTCGGCGGCGGGGGCAGCAGGGTCGTGATCAACGACGCGGGTTTCGCCAATATCGAGGACAGAGGCGTTGTTGCCGGAAAGGATAAAGGTGTAAGGCCCCGGCGCGGGAACGAAGAGTTCGGCTGTCATTTCCAAGCCATAGCCGGTGGGGGCGATGGCGGGGTCGAGACTGAAGGTGGGCATCCGCCCGCTGCTCACGGGTATGGCCGTTTCAAAGGCGGCTTCACTCTCAAAAGTGCCCTCAAAGTAGTGGTAGTTCACGTCGGCGGGCTCCGCCGTGGCGGTGTGGGTCGCGGCGATATCGCCGGCCACGGGCGCGGGGTTTTGCCGGGCAAGCTGAATCTGGGCGATTGCGGTGTCGGTAAGGCCGCCTTGATCTGATACCGTGAAGGTGAAATCTTCCACATCGGTGGACCCGTGCAGAATCGTGCGTCCCGATGCGGGTTGATAGATCAGGCTGCCCGCTTCGGTCAGCAGCACGGTGGCTCCACTGGGCAGCAGCACGGGATTGGCCTCGTCGATGGCTTCGCCGTTGATGTGCGACACCCGCAGGATGTCGCCGTCATCAGGGTCGGTAGCCACCGCCAGCGGATCGAGGGGGATATCCGGCAACCGCACAAACGCGCTTTCGTCAAGCAAGGTCCGCGGCAGACCGGGGCCGGTATACTCCACGAGTAGTTGACCCGCTTCGACGACGTCGAAGTAGCGCAGCCGGATGGGATGGCTCCCGGCCTCCAGGGTGATGGTGCCGGAGCGTTCTGCAACGGGCTCGGTTGGCTCGTAGTCCACCACGCGGGTTTCGCCGATGTCGAGGACAGAGGCGTTGTTGCCGTTGAGGTAAAAGGTGTAGGGGCCGGCCGCTGGCACAAAGAGTTGGCCGCTCATCTCCAGCCCGTAGCCGGTGTCTGCGGTGGCGGGATCGAGGCTGAAGGTCGGCATCCGGCCGCTGCTCACGGGCGTGGCGGTGTCAAAGGCTGCCTCGTCCGAAAAATCGCCCTCAAAGTAGCGGTAGGTGACCCCGGCGGGCACGGTGGAGGCGGTGAGACTTGCGCTGATGTTGGAGGCCACGGGCGGATCGTTCAGACCGATAAAGGTCAGGTTCAGGGTGTTGCGTACGGAGCCGCCGAGGCGGTCGGCCACGGTGTAGGTGAGGGTTTCGGTCACTTCCAGCCCTCCGGGCATGCCGGGCGGATGGATGTAGGTGGCGGTTCCGTCGGCGAAAATTTGCAGAATCCCACCGGAGGGGGTGGTGAACGCCTCTCCGATGAGCGTGTCCTGATCATTGATGGCGATGATGCGCAGGCTGGCGGGATCGTGCGGGGTGATGACGGGTCCGGAGGGGCCCGCCAGCGTAAAGTGGAAAGTTTCGTTCGATTCGTTCTCTTCTATTTCCAGCGGGGCGGCCACGGCAGGAGGAGCTTCGGAGAAGGCCAGGCGGAAGAATGCGCGTCCGGTTTCGGGGGGCGGGGCGATCTGCACCCGGCGGCGGCCCGGGGTTTCGGATGCCACGTGCGGGATGGGAAGCCAGGTGAACAGGTCTGGAGACCACTCCACGTCGGCGCGGACCCCGTAGTGATCGGCGGCGCGGGGAAATTCGAAACGCGCTTCGGCGGCGTTCATGGTCATGAAAAACTGAAGGTCGTCGAGGTCATCGGCCAGGGGATCGAGCCCGAAATAGCGTTGGGCCGCCAGGGAGTATCCGCCCTTGAGCGGGGCGCTTTGCGCCAGCACGGCTCCGTCGAAGCCCACTTCGGCTAAGGCAAGCGATGCGCCGGAGGGCTGCAGGGTGAGGGTGACTTCTTCGGTGAAGAGGCCAAGATCGTCCAGATGAAGCGCGGTCAGGGTTCCGACGGTTCCGGCGGGTTCGATGTCGAAATCGGCGGAAAATCCACCGGGGGTTTGCAGGCCGATCGATGCGGGCAAGGATACGCCGTCGGTTCCGCCGCTGTGTGCAGCGTGGAGGGTGATGGATTCGATGCGCACGCGTTCGGCAAAGGTGAAGGTCAGTGAGGGAGACGCGTTGTCCCAGCGTACGAGGGAGGTGCTGTGCGCTTCGGTGAAGTCAAACCAGGGGGCACCCCACACGCGGAGCGGTCCGAAGCCGTTGATCAATTTGTCGAAGTTCATGTCTTCAAAACCGACGGCGGGGGGCGGATCCAGGGTATAGCCTGTGAGGGCGGGATTCAGACTGCCGACGGGCAGGGGGACAAGTAGAAGATCGTCAAGCCGGGCCGGGGCAAGCACCGGCGACACCACGGACACGTTTCCCGAAAGGACATTGTTGATCAGCCGTCCACCTGCCTCCGGCACGTCCGTGCCCTCGATTCCCTCAAAGGTGAACAGGGCGCGGAGGCCCTCTGCATCCGCCGCCGGGGTACTGAAGCGTCCGTCTGCGATATTTTCTGCCGTCAACTCGGAATCCCAGATGCGCAGTTCCAATATCCGGCCTCTGAAATGATCCGAAGTCCCGTATTTCCCGATCTGGAGCGGCAGGTGATTCTCCGCAAACTGGGCACTAGCAATACGCTCCCCATCCAAAACGCCGTTGAGATAGACCCGCTGCCGTCGGCTGTCCGCGTCGAAGGTAAATGCAACATGCAGCCATTGATTCACAGGAAGATTCGTGTTGCCGGTGAGGTCGTTGTTCCAAAATCCGAGATGGAGCCTACCGGAGCGCACGAGCAGATGAAAAAGATTCTCGGGTCCGCTTTGCGCCAGGATTGATTGATCGCCCGTCAGATCGTTCAGCCACACCCAGGCCTCCACCGTGAAGGACTGACCCGCGAGAGAAAAGGATGGATCCAGTGACACCATCGCATCCCCGCCATGAAACTGAAGGCCGGCGGTGAAGTCAGCGTCCGCATCACCCCGCACAGGGACCTGCGTTAGTGTCAGGATCGCAAGGGTTCGGAGCGCGTGACCGAGGAAAGATCCGAAACGCGGAGAAAAAACAGAAAGGGAGGAAAACATGATGTCCTGCTTGAAGGGGGGTTAAGATATACCTGAAACCGTGAGATCTATGCGTTGAATCTGCACAATCTCATGGATTCAGGATATCGATGAAATCAATAGACGAGATCACAACGAAGTGATGAACGTCATGAGATCTGCATCTTAATCCGTTTCGGGGCTGTATAAAAGTCGAGAAGTAAACATTCGCCACATCCTACTGCGCCCAAGCACATATTTGTTGGATCTATTTTTTCGTTCCCCCACAAATTTCAGCCAGTTATCGGGGTCCACGCGAAGAAATTCGGCAGAGGGATACGCAGCGTCAAAGGGTTTGGGGGCTCGGGATGTTGCGCCCTTTAAAACGCTTGGACTGGATGCCTTTTTTATCGTTTTTTCGCACATAATCACTGAATTCACGATAAAAAACAGTTTTTACATAATCGCAATTTCAAAATATTTAGCCTGCTTCAAACCGAATAACGGTGAATCCTTCTTTTTCAGCAGCCTCACATAGACGATTGTCTTCGCTGAGGAATGAAAGATTCATCTCGGATTCGTTCTTCAACACCAGCGATGCCGCAAGTTGTAATGCGTCAGCGGAGCGGAGAGCATGTCGCAGCAACAGAGCTTCTGCGGTTGTTTTCAAGGATGCCGACGGCAGGATCCGGGTGCTTATGATTTCTAAATAACGAAGTTTTTCGCGTGCTTCCATAAACTCGTCATGGCTGAGTCGGCCCTCACGCCTTTTACGAGCCATGGCCGAGACACATTCTATCGGTGTGCCCCACCAGATAAACAGCTGAGGATCCTGCCGGAAAATTGTTTTCGCGGTGTTGGAATGGATTTCATCCACAACTAAGGGCAGGAGGCTGGAGCTGTCCCAAAAGTTCAACGCCCTTCCTCTCGCTCTTCAAGAAGAGCCTCAAGGGTTCCCACGGGCTGAGTACAAGGAAGATCCGTGATCGTCAGAAAGTCAGGAATCTTCTGTGTCGGTTTATCGGGAAGCGCAAGTAAACCTTGTGCGGCCATTTTGGATAGACGTTTTTGGGGTTCTTCATCAAGGGCTTTTGGAATAGGCACTAATTTTGCAATTGGTTTTTTACGGTCAAGAATGGTCACCGTTTCTCCCGTCTGAACAAGGTGAAGCAAACGACTGAGTTCATTTTTTGCGGTGGAAATATTGCTGGTTATCATATGGCTAACATAGCCAGGTTTATTCGATTGTCAAATAGTTCCCCCTTTTATCCGTTGTGTCGGAAATGAGTCGGCGGAGAGGCAAGGAGACAGCCTAAATGGCTATCCTCCCTTTGCGGCCCAGTCTCACCTGGAATGGGCATACACCCATTCCGGGATGCGCCCTGGCCCTGAGAGCGTATTCCGACGCGGTCGGAAAAGAGAGTCATGCAATTTCCGACAGCCGGAACGGAGGGAGAAGGCGGAGATTCCGATGACGAGGAGGGTGAAATAGACCAGGATGCCGGAAACGCCCAGGCGGGGAAGTTCGGCAGCGGTGTTGCCCCGCCATTCCACGCGCTCCAGAGCGTCACGTTACCCCACAAATTTCAGCCAGTTATCGGGGTCCACGCGAAGAAATTCTGCAGCGGGATACGCATCGGAAAAGGGTTTGGGGGCTCGGGATTTCTGACCGGTTTTCCACTTGAATTCCGCGGCCAGGAGCTTCCCATTTTCGTCTTCGAGATAATCGATTTCCTGTTGCTGGTGTGTTCTCCAAAAGTAGGGTTGAAAATGATGTCGGTCATTTTGTTGACGTTTGATGCGCTCCACCACCAGAAAATTTTCCCAAAGCGCACCCACATCGCTGCGGAGTTCCAGGGGATTGAGATTGTTCAGGAGCGCGTTACGGATCCCGTTGTCCCAAAAATATACTTTCCGGCTTTTCCGAAGTTCCGTGCGCAGGTTTCGGCTGAAGGAATTCAGGCGAAACACAACAAACGCCTGTTCCAGGACATCCAGATAGGTGGAGACCGTGGCCTTGTCGACCCCCAGCGTTTGTGCCAATTCGTTGAAAGACACTTCGTTTCCAACCTGCAGCGCCAGTGCCCGAAGCAGACGGTCGAGCAAATCCGGCTTTCGGATGTCTTTCCACATCAGCACATCCTGGTAAAGGTAACTGCCCGTGAGTTCCCGGAGAATATCCGCCGCGTCCTTTTCTCCCGCCTGCGCCACATCGGGATACTGACCGAAAACCATCCGCCTTCGAAGCAGTCTGCGGGTTTCGATTTCCCCGTCTTTTTGCAACAATTCACGGGTGGAGAGGGGATGAAGATGAAAGACATACTTCCGTCCCGTCAGTGGTTCCTGAATTCGATTTGCCAGCGTGAAAGAGGAGGAGCCTGTCGCCAGAACCTGCAAATCAGGGATTTCATCCACCATCAGTTTCAGGGTCATGCCTATATTTTCCACTCGCTGTGCCTCGTCAATAACCAGGAACCGCGCGTCTCCCACCCAAGCTCTCAATTCTGAGGAACTGCGACCCTCCAATGCCAGTCGCACGTCCGGCTCGTCACAATTCATATACAGCGTTTTGCCTGAGGCTTCACCGAGTATTTGCTTGGCCAAGGTCGTTTTTCCCGTCTGCCTTGCCCCGTACAAGATCAGCGCGCGTCCTTGAAAAAGCTTGGACTGCATGTCATTTTTAATGGTTCTGTCGTACATAATCACTGAATTTACCATAAATTTGGTGATTACAACAGATTGAATTCATATTATTTAAGTTTTCAATCTCATAAAAGGTTCACGCGGAGAATGGGTTAGCCGCCGACGGCGTTGAGGAGCCGGATCCAGTCCTGATAGAGGCGGTCGGAGGTGCTGCCGGGGGGAAGTTCGAGCATGCGGCACCGGGCGTCGCCGGGAGCGCAGTTGAATTCCTGGCGGAACTGGCGGTTGAAGGAGGCGATGTTGGAAAAGCCGTGTTTGTAGGCGATTTCGCCAATGAGCAGATGCCGGAATGCAGGGTTGTGGAGATCGCGGCGGCAGGCGCGGAGGCGTTGCTGTCGGATGAACGCGGCCACACCGCCCACCGGTTCCATGACGCGGTAGAGCTGGGCCTTGGAGATGCCGAAGTGGCGGGCGATGGAGGCGGGGGTGAGTTCGCTGCTGGCCAGGTTGTCGCGGATGTGCCGGCGGATTTGGGGGATCAGGCAGGCCCCGATGGCTTCGGGAGAGGCTTTTTCAATACTGGTTCTGATGCCGGGGGCATCCCGGAAGGCGGCGGCCACGAGGGAAAAGGTGGCCTCACTGATGGGCTCAGACAGGGTTTGCGGAAGGGTATCCGCAGCGGTGCAGAGGGAGAGCAGATGCCCGCGGAGGAGGCTTACCCCGGGCAGTTCACGGGGCAGGGGACGTCCGTGATAGCGGTCGATTCCGGGAACGCAGGCCTCTATTCGGTCCCGCGGCACCAGCAGGGACATGTTGCGGAACCGCGGATTGAGGTTGTCCATGGGACGGGCAAAGTCAAAATCATATCAGCCACTCGACCCTGCGCCGGGCGGAGTTGCGGGAAATCCCCGAACAGCATCTCATGGTGCCGATGTTGGCTGAGGATCCGGTCGAGCTGCCGCTCGCCACCACCGCGTTCACCGATGAACCGCCGGTGCTGACCGACACCCGGATCGGGGAAGGGGGCACGCTGGTGATCGAGGGGACCGGGGAAGGCGGTCGGCGTTACGATGTGCAGGGGTCCTTCGACCTGCAGGATTGGGTTCACGTGGGCCAGGTGATTGCCCTGGGCGGCGAATTCGCGATTACGGATGTCAAGAACACCGGACATCAGGAGGCCCTCACCGGCGTGCCCGGCAACCGGATTTTCTACCGTCTGGTGCTCCAGGATTGAGGCATGACACGGGTTCCATGCTGAAGCGCATCGCCACGGCAGGGCTGCTCGCGATTCTGAGCGGGCTCTTTTGCGAAATCGGTTACTTTCGCTGGTGGCCGGCGATTTTGCTGACCCCGTTGCCGCTTGGGTATGCCTTTGCCCGCTGCCGGAGCCGCTGGGGCGCGGTCTGTCTCGGACTGCTTGGTGGCTTTGTGGCCCTGCGGATTCAGCAGGACAAATTAACCGTCTACAATGTTCTCGCGGCCAATTTGCTGGTTTTTCTGAATGCGCTAACGCTCATTCCCGCAGCCCTGGCCGTGTATGAGGGGCGGATCCGGGGCTTCCGCATGGCCTGGGTGCTGCCGCTGGCCTGGGTGGGCGCGGAAGCCCTGCGCATGCTAGGCCCTTTTGGGCTTCCCTTTGCGGTGCTGGGTTATGGCTGCCATGAACAGCTGTGGATAATCCAGATTGCCGATCTTGGCGGGCCGATGCTGATTTCATGGGTTATTGCCGCCGCGAACGGGGTGCTGCTGGATGCGCTGCTGGCCGGGGGCGCGCTTCGGGTGCGCTTCCGGCACGCGATGATTCCGGGGGGCATCGCGGTGGTCGCATTATGGTTGGCGGTCTTTGTGTACGGGCACGTTCGTATCCGCCAGGTGGCGCGTGCGCTCGAACCCGGCCCGCGCGTCGCGGTGTTGCAAAGCGACGCGCTCCTGTTTCAGGATCCGGCCAAAAAAATAAAGCAACAGGAATTTCAAATACAAATACAATAATCCGGTCACTTGTCCGTTGGGTATATCAAGGACGTGCTAATTCAAAAGAAAGGATGTGACCGTCATGATGATAGAAACAGGTTTCAGACGTTATTTCACAAAAGCATGGTTGGGGGCGTGCTGGTTTCTGCTTTCCACTTTGCTGTTTGCAGGGGTGGCGGGAGAACGTCCCGCAGGCAAGGAGCAGGAAGGCCTGCAGCCGCCATGGCCCTACGTCGAATTGGATACGGAACAGGTGCGTAAGCTGGGACACTGGGGCTATTACGAAAAGGGTTGCGCCTACGGTGCCTTTTACGCGCTGCTCGCTCCCCTTCAGGAGGCCGTGGGAAAACCATATACCGGAATTCCCGCACACATGATGACCTTTGGGCGTGGCGGTATCGTGGATGAAGGCGATTTGTGCGGCAGCTTGCTGGGTGCGCTGGCCGCCATTAATCTCATCACCGGCGACGACTACGAAGTTCTGGCGGAAGCATTGCTGACCTACTATCGCGAAACACCGCTGCCCACCGATCAATCCAATGCCTATGCCCGAGACCGTGAATTTTTGGTGGACGAATACCATACCACGGAAGAAATCGAGCCGACCGTGGCGGGTTCTGTCGCCTGTCGAATTTCCCGGCGCACTTGGATGCGCACCGCCCGCGAAAGACGGCGGAGCCCCGCGCGCCAGGAACGGTGTGCCCGTCTGACCGGCGACGTGGCCGCCCATGCCGCCAAATTACTCAACCAGTGGGCTGCGGAGAAGGAGTGATCCTGACCGAGGCGGAAATACAGACTTCCCGCGATTCGGAGGAGAATCCTAAGGCAGATTACATTCGCACAATCCTTCTTTGCAAAGCTCTCACGGATTCAGGATTTAGATTCTGAGAGGCTTGTATCAGGGTAATCGGCAGGGGACTGCCGATCTACGGCGTAGCGCGACAGTCCCTTGTCGCGAACGGTTGAATGATCGGCAAGGGACTGCCGATTTCCTGGGTTGCCGATTTACTCTTTGGGTTGGTAGAGGTTGAACTCGAAGCCGGCGAGAGCTTGGCGGTCAATGCGGATTTCACCGAAATTTTCCGAGTCGCCGTTCAGTTTCTTGTCGTCCAAGGCACCGACATTGACGGTGAGCAGGTCGTCATTGCGCATGTGTAGGCGGACATCTCCCGCCTTTTTACGGGCCGTGCCTCGGGTTTCCGTGTGAAAGCCGATGCTGGAGATTCGATCCAGAGGGGCGTTGAAGGTGGTGAATTCGGTTTGAAAGGTGGCGGCGCCGTCTTCGATTTTCAAGAGGGTGCCGGAGAAACGGTCCCCATTCGCCGCCTCCATGATATCATTCTCGGCGGCAATATCACCGGAATCGGGCAAGATGCCGTTCCAGCCCTGGATCCGCAGGGCGGTCACCCGGTAGGGGCTTTGTCCACCGTGAAAAATAAGGTGGGTTCCGGCATCATCGAAACCGCCGGGATCGTTCCAGGTGTTGACCTTTTCACCGTCCGCAAAAAGGGAGACGGCATGATCCTTCCGGTTGACAAATACGCGAAAGTGGGCTTTCCCCTTGGTATTGAAGCCCGGAACCTGAATCCGGCCCAGATCCTGACTGCGGTTTTCCATGCGGTTCAGGCGAATGTAGTCTCCTTGGAAGGAAAGGGACCAGGATTGATTGTTGTTGACGGGATGTTGACTCATCAGGGAGATGTTGAAATTCACATTGGGCTGCCACTCCAGATCAAAGGTCATCATCCAATTTTCGGGCAGGGCGTCAAAGGGCCTGGAAATGGTCGCGCTTCTACGCCGTCCTTGGAACACCAAGTGTTTTCCCTCATGTGTCCAGCCGCCGGTTCCTTGGTTGCCCAAATGCCAGTCCCGTTCGCCATCCTCCAGATCATAGATCAAACCGTGACCCGAATAGGGATGAATGGAAGCGATCATCGGCGAGGACAAGGAAAGTCGACCGGCATAAGGGGTCTCGATGGTGAGCGTTTTTTCGTTGAATTCGAGGATACGTCCGAGGATGCGGTCGCCGTTGGTCAGGGTAATCCTTGCGGCCGCATCCTGATCAAGCCCGCCGGAGGCATTCAAGCGGAGGGCGAGCAGATTGTCCCGGGAGATTTGGATGGGCCCCCGCACATCCTTGCGGGTGAGGACGAGGTCGCCGTCGGGCAGGATTTCCTCCAAGCGAACGGCCAGGTGGTCTCCGTTGAGAAATTCAAGGGT
>PXAS01000486.1 GCA_003565815.1 PVC group bacterium | reverse complement strand
TGGCCTTGCGGGCCTTGACGGGCGCCAGGTCCTCGCCGAGCAATTCGGCGGCGGAGGGACGGCGAACCTTGTCTTTTTCAGCCTCTTCGCCTTCCTTGGCTTCGTCCTGGGTCGCTTCCTTGCCCGTGGCTTCCTTGCCCGCGGCTTGCTTGGCCTCGGCTTTGGGGGCGTCCTTTTTGGGCTCGGCTTTGGGCTCGGTCTTGGTCGTTTCCTCGGACTCGGGCGCGGCCCCGGCCGTGGTTTTCACGTCTTCCGCGGTTTCCGCGGGGGTGTCTTGATCTTTTTGGTCTTCCGACATGGGTGTGTTACCTTGCAAATGAATAAAGGGTTATTTCTTCAACGCGGCCTTGGCGGCGGCGCGGGCTTCCTTGCCCCGGACCGATCCAATGGTGCGCTTGCCGCCCTTGCGGGTGCGGGCGTTGGTCTTGGTGCGTTGTCCGCGTACCGGCAACCCACGACGGTGGCGCATGCCCCGGTAGCTGCCAATGCTGATCAAACGGCGAATGTTCGACTGTGTTTCCCGGCGCAAATCGCCTTCCACGGTGTACTGCTCCTGCAGCAATCCCGCGATCGCGGTGATTTGCTCGGAACTGAGATCATCGGCGCGCAAAGCGGGGTCAATCCCCAATTTGGCAATGATCTCTTCGGCACGGGCGGGCCCGATGCCGTATATATAACGAAGTGAATACCCGATGCGTTTGCGACCGGGAATATCGATACCCATAATTCGTGGCATATTCCTAAAACTCCTTATTAACCTTGACGTTGTTTGTGACGGGGGTTGGTACAAATCACGCGTACCACGCCTTTCCTGCGAATGACGCGGCAGTTGATACACATTCTTTTGACAGAACTTCGTACTTTCATGATATAAATCCTATTGATTTTCCTTGAGAATGATGCCTTTCAGCATGTCGTATGGCGAAAATTTCACTTTAACGGTCTGCCCGGGGCGCAGGTCCAGCTCGGCTGCGTCACGTTTGGACGCGGGAAACGCCACAATTTCGTGACCATTTTCCAATCTGGCCTGAAAGGTCGGGTAGTCTAGCGCATTTAACAGCACTACGTCGAGAATAATTTCTTCTTTTTTTATCGGGTTTCTTCTTCGGCGAGGGTTAAAATCTCCGCGCCGCCCTCATGGACGGCCACGGAATGCTCAACATGCACGGATGGCAACCGATCTCGGGTCACCACCGTCCATCCGTCGGACAAGGTTCGCACTTCATGCGAACCCAGATTGACCATCGGTTCGATGGCCAATGTCATTCCTTCCCGAAGCACCGGACCTTTTCCGGGCGGACCGTAATTGAAAATCTGCGGGGGCTCGTGCATTTTGCGCCCCACCCCGTGTCCCACGAAATCGCGCACCACCGTGAAGCCCCGCGCTTTGCAGGTGCTTTCCACGGCGTGGGAGATGTCTCCCAGGCGGTTGCCGGCCACGGCCTGGGCAATGGCGTTCTCCAGGGCCTGCTCGGCGGTGCGCACCAAGGCGATGATTTTCGGATCGGTGACGCCGACCATCACGGTCATGGCGTTGTCGCCGATAAATCCGCGGTACACCACGCCTATGTCGATGCTGACGATGTCCCCCAGTTGGATTTTGCGGTCCCCGGCCACGCCGTGCACCACTTCCTCGTTCACGGAAATGCAGGTGTAGGACGGAAAGGGCGGGACGCCGCGGGGGCCGGGATAGTTGATGAAGGCACTGCGGGCGCCGGCTTTCTCAATCAGATCCCGGGCATACAAATCCAAAGCCCGGGTGGTGACCCCGGGCGCGATTTCGCGGGCCACGGCCACGCGAATGTTCGCGGCCACACGGCCGGCGTCGCGCATGCCGTTGAGTTCGCGTTCGTTTTTGAGGATGATTTTAGACAATGGTGGATCTCATGTGAGTTGAAAATGTTCCGCAACCCGATCCGCGTTTTCTTCCGGTGCCAGCGCGCCATCCAAACGGAATCGTTTGTCGCGCTCGGCAAACCACTGCAAAAGCGGATTGGTTTGTTCTTGAAAGCGGCGAATGCGGCGGGCCACCCGTTCGGGGTCGTCATCCTCTCTGGGAATGACCGGACCGCCACAAAGATCGCAGACCTCCGCGACTTTGGGCGGGCGGTGCAGCAGATGGTACGGCGCCCGGCAATCGCGGCAGACCCGCCGATCCCGCATGCGCTTCACGGCCGTGTCCACATCCACGTCCAAAAAGACACAGCCGTGAAAGGCATGGCCCTCTTTTCGAATCCAATCCAGGAAAACTTCCGCCTGGGGAATGGTGCGGGGAAATCCGTCCAACGCCACCCGGGCGTTGTCGGACATGGGTTTTAGAATGGAGAAGAACAAAGAAAGCGCGAGATCGTCGGGGACATAGTCCCCGCGATCCATGTGCGGACGGGCCGCCTGCCCGAAGGGTGAATCCGGATTCGCCATTTCCCTGCGGATCACCTCCCCGGTGGAAACGGGGCGGTAACCGAATCGATCGGAAAGCAGACGGTTGAGCGTCCCCTTCCCCGCGCCCGGCGGCCCCAGCATCACCAGGAAGTCCACCGGATACGCTCCTTTACTTGCCGCGGTTGCTGCGAAGTTTCCCTTTGCGGAGGAAACCGTCGTAATGGCGGTTGAGCAGGTAGGATTCGATTTGCCGCATGGTATCGAGCATCACCCCGACGATAATCAGGAGGCTGGTGCCGCCAAAGAAACTGGTGATGATCATGGGAATGTTAAAATGTTCGCCCAACAGCATGGGGAAGACCGCAATGAAAGTCAGGGCCAAGGCACCGGCCAGGGTAATGCGGGTCATGACGTTGTCGAGGAAATCCGCGGTGGGTTTGCCGGGACGAATGCCGGGAATATAGCCGCCGTTGCGCTTCAAATCATCCGCGATCTGCACGGGGTTGAACTGCGTGGAGACCCAGAAATAGGAGAAAAACAGAATCATGAGCGAATACATGGTCAGGTAGGCGGTGGCGCCGTATTGAAACCAGCCGGAAGCGCGTATCAAACCGTCAATGCCAAAACGGGTGCCCAGAAAGGTCAGCACGGGTCCGGGAAACATGAGGATCGCCTGGGCGAAAATAATGGGCATCACCCCGGAGTAGTTGACCCGCAAGGGCATGTAGGTGCTTTGGCCGCCGTACACTTTGCGCCCCACCACGCGGCGGGCATATTGCACCGGAATGCGCCGCATTCCTTGGGTGAGGGCCACGGTGGCGGCGGTCACCATGAAGAAGACGATGACCAGGGTGATCAAATGGAACAAACTGTGGCTGGGTTCCAGCATCACGCCGGCGGAATCCCGACCGGGGAAAAACATTTGCTGGGCGGAGGTGATCGCCCCCGGCAAACTGCCGATGATGTTAATGGTAATAATCAAACTCACGCCGTTGCCGATGCCGCGGTCGGTAATCTGCTCGCCCAACCACATCATCAACATGGTCGCGGCGGTCAAAGAGACCACGGAAATCACGCGGAAGGCAATGGGATTGATCATGACCACGGAGGTGGAGAGGTTGAAGTTCATGGGCGCCTGCAGGATAAATCCGGCGATGGCATATCCCTGGACCACGCACAACAACAGGGTGAGATACCGGGTGTACTGGTTGATCTTCTGCCGTCCGGCGTCGCCTTCGCGGGCCAGTCGTTCCAACGTCGGTACCACCGCGGTCATCAACTGAATGATAATGGAGGCGGAAATGTAGGGCATGATGCCGAGGGCCCCGATGGCAAAACGCTCCAATGCGCCGCCGCTGAACAGGTTGGCCATGCCGACCGCACCGCCGGCGCCACCGCGGGCCAGGCTGTCCATCAATTCTTTCAACGCATCGCCGCTCACACCCGGCGCGGGGATGGCCGCGAGAACACGGCAAAGGAAGATCAGAGCCAGGGTGAAAAAGATTCGCTGACGAAGTTCCGGGATTTTCAGGCTGTTGGCGAATGCGGACAACATAGGGGTCTGCCTCTCACTGGGGGTTGTTCAGGCGCGGGGACGCACGGCAAAAAACGACTTACGCGTCGTCTTGGGCCGTGTCCGCTTCTTGGGGGGCATTTTTGGCGCCCACTTCGGTGCAGGTTCCACCCGCGGCTTCAATCTTGCTCTTGGCGGCGGCGGAGAATTTGTGGGCGGTGACGTTCAGCTTTTTGGTGATTTCACCGGTCGCGAGAATTTTCACGCCGTCAAAGTGCGGTCCGTTGGCCAGACCGGCGGCGAGCATGGTTTCGGGGGTGACGTTGCCGCCGTCTTCGAAGGTCAGCTCCAGCATGGCCAGATTCACGGGAGCATACACGGTCCGGTTGGGGTTTTTGAACCCGCGCTTGGGAGAGCGGCGGATCAAGGTCATTTGGCCCCCTTCGAAGCCTTCCTTGTGCTTGTGACCCGCGCGGGCCATCTGGCCCTTGTGGCCTTTGCCGGAGGTTTTGCCGTGACCGGAGCCATGCCCGCGGCCCAGGCGCTTGCGGCGATGACGGGCGCCGGCGACGTTTTTCAATGAATGCAAATTCATGGGTTCAATCCTTTGGGATGTTTGAAATTCAGTCCATGCGGCGCAAAGCCATGATGGTTTCGCGACTGCGGAGTTGTTGGAGGGCGTCAAACGTGGCTTTGGTCACGTTGACGTTGTTGTTGCTGCCAAGGGATTTGGCGAGGACGTCACGGATGCCGGAAAGTTCCAGCACCGCGCGCACCGCGCCGCCGGCGATCACCCCGGTACCGGGGGAAGCCGGACGGAGGAGCACGCGTCCGCCGCAGAATTCACCGATCACCTCGTGGGGGATGGTGTCTTCTTTCATCTGCACCAGGTGCATGTCCTTGCGGGCGCCTTCGCTGGCCTTGCGGATGGCGTCGGCCACTTCGTTGGCTTTGCCGATGGCGTAGCCCACGCGACCTTTGCCGTCACCGGCCACCACCAGGGCGGAGAAGCTGAAGCGGCGTCCGCCTTTGACCACCTTGGAGGAGCGATTGATATCCACCACACGTTCTTCGACGTCCGAAAACGTGGGTTCTTTGCTTTGAGTTGCCATAAGTCGTTTCTCTTTCCGGGAGGTTAAAATTTGAGGCCGCCTTCACGGGCCGCGGACGCCAATGCGGCGACACGACCGGAGTAGCGGAAGCCCCCGCGGTCGAAGACCACGGTTTGGATGCCCGCCGCTTTCGCGACTTCGGCGGCTTTGGCGCCAATTTCGGTTGCGGTTTCCACCGTGTTTTTCTTGCCTTTGAAATCGGCCTGCTGGGTGGACACCGCCGCGAGGGTCACGGCGGCTTCGTCGTCGATAAACTGGACGGAGATGTGATGGTTGCTGCGGAACACGCTCATGCGGGGCAATTCCGCGGTTCCGTGGATTTTGTTGCGCACCCGCTTGTGGCGGCGAACGCGTTGTTGGGATTTGGTTTTCCACTTCATTATGCAACCGCCTTTCCGGATTTGCGGCGAACGGCTTCGCCTTTGTAACGCACGCCCTTGCCCTTGTAGGGCTCGGCTTTGTAATAACTCCGCATCTGCGCGGCCGCTTGTCCCACCATCTGTTTGTCACAGCCGGAGACTTTGACCACGGTGCCGTTCCCTTCCACCACCACATCCAATCCCTCGGGGATTTGATAGTTGATGTCATGGGAATAGCCCAGGCTCAACACCACTTCCTTGCCCTTGAGCACGGCTTTGAAGCCGACGCCTTGGATTTCAAGTTCCTTGGTGTAGCCATCGGTCACGCCCACGATCATGTTGGCGGCCAGGGCGCGGACGGTGCCGTGCAGGGCACGGAGTTTTTTCGAATTGTTCACGCGATCCACGATCAGCGTGTTGTCCTCGACCTTCAAATTGATGCCGGTCGGGGCAGTGTAAGTCAGTTCCCCTTTGGGGCCTTTGACCGTGATGGTCTGGCCCTGCAGCGACAAGGTCGCGGCTGCGGGAATGGGGACGGGATTGTTTCCGATACGAGACATGGTTGGGGCTCCTGGGAGGGGGTTACCAGATTTGGCAAAGCACTTCGCCGCCGGTGCGGGACTTGCGTGCCTCACGGTCGGTCATGATGCCGCGGGACGTGGTCAGCAGGGCGATGCCCAAGCCGCCCAATACGCGCGGAACATTGTCCGAGTTCACGTATTGACGCAGTCCGGGACTGCTGACGCGCTTGAGTCCGGTAATCACGGATTCACGATCGGGACCGTATTTCAAGGTGATTTTGATGATCTGCTTGGGCGGATCGCCCATCAGAGTGACATCGCGGATAAACCCTTCGCGCTGCAGGATGCGGCTGATTTCCCGCTTGAGCTTGGACGAGGGGATTTCCACCGTGTCATGCCCGGCGGCCACCGCGTTGCGGATCCGGGTCAAATAGTCGGCAATTGGGTCAGAAATATTCATGCGTAAACCTTCTTTCTGTCAATGACAGGTGAATTCGTTGTCATTTGGCGAACGGCATTCCAAAGAGCTTGATGAGCTCATGCCCCTCTTCCTTGGACTGGGCGGTGGTGACAAAGGAAATGTCCATCCCCTGCACGCGCTTGACGTTGTCGGGGTTGATTTCCGGGAAAATGGTCTGTTCCGACAGACCCAGGGTATAGTTGCCCTGTTGGTCGAATCCCTTGGCGGACACCCCGCGAAAGTCGCGAATGCGCGGCAGGGCCACATGCACCAAACGATGCATGAACTCATACATGCGGGCGCCGCGGAGGGTCACCTTGCAGCCGATGGCCATGCCTTCGCGCAAACGGAAGTTGGACACGCTGTTCTTGGCGATGGTCGGCACCGGTTGCTGGCCGGTGATCCGGGCCAGATCGGCGGTGACCGCCTTGAGTTCGTCCCGGTCGCCGGGAACGCCGACGCCCATGTTGATGACAATCTTCTGGAGGCGGGGCACCTGCATCTTGTTTTTGTATCCGCGGGACTTGATCAGTTCCGGGACGATTTGTTCTTCATAAAGCTTTTTAAAGGCCACCATTATTCAGCCTCCTTCCGCGCTTCGATCACTTTGACGTTGGATGCGTGCAGCGCGGCTTCCCGTTCGGAAATGCCGCCTTCGGGGTTGTCTTCGGTGGGACGCATGGCTTTTTTCACCATGTTCACACCCTCAACCAACACGCGTTGTTTGTTCGGATACACCTGCAGAACCTTGCCCTTCTTCCCGCGGTCTTTCCCCGCGAGAACGAGAACCTGGTCCCCGGTACGTACATGCATTTTGGGACGGGACATTAGAGCACCTCCGGGGCGAGCGAAACCACTTTCATGTGGTTGTTTTCACGAAGTTCACGCGCAACCGGCCCGAAAATACGGGTGCCGCGCGGGTTGTCGTTGGCGTCGAGCATGACCACCGCGTTGGTGTCAAACCGCAAAACCGTGCCGTCGTCCCGACGAATCGGATGACGCGTCCGCACGATCAAGGCGCGATGGACTTCGCTTTTCTTCACCGCGCCGTTGGGAATCGCTTCCTTCACGGCCACTTTGATGATGTCCCCGACGTGGGCGTAGCGCTTGCGCTGCCCGAGCACCCGGATGCATTTCACCAGCCGGGCGCCGGAATTGTCGGCGACGTTTAAATTACTTTCCTGACAGATCATGGTTGATGAATTCCGTTAGACAGAGGTGGAGGGTTGGGTTTCGG
This sequence comes from PVC group bacterium, assembly GCA_003565815.1. Classification (GTDB taxonomy): domain Bacteria; phylum Verrucomicrobiota; class Kiritimatiellia; order SS1-B-03-39; family UBA6053; genus PXAS01. The sequence goes on along the minus strand of PXAS01000486.1, from coordinate 5,543 downwards.
CTACGGCTTCCGCTTCGGCTTCCTCGGAACGCTGGATGATGTCCAGCAACCGCCAACTTTTCAGCTTGCTGAGGGGGCGGGTTTCCTGAATGCGAACGGTGTCGCCTTCCCGGGCATTGTTGGTTTCGTCGTGCACATAGTACTTCTTGGAAAGTCGAATGATCTTCCCGTAAAGTTCATGGGCGATGCGGCGCTCCACGGCCACCACGATGGTTTTGTTCATCTTGGTGCTGACCACGGTGCCGGTGCGGGTTTTCCGCACGTGTTTGCTGGTGTCGGTTTCGGACATTATGCGTCTCCTGCATTCCGCGAGCGTTCACTGAGAATCGTCTTCATGCGGGCGATGTCGCGACGCACTCGGGTGATTTGGGCCTTGTTTTCCAACTGCCCCAGCTTCTGCTGCAATTTGAGTTTGAAATAATTTTCCCCGGCATCGGCCAAGGCCGCGTTCAGTTCTTCGGGGGTCATCTCACGATATTCGGCTGCGTTACTCATGTGGGCGTCCTTAGGCGTGAGGGTTACGGGTGACAAAACGACTGCGGATGGGCAGTTTGGCGGCGGCGAGACGGAAGGCCTCGCGGGCCTGCGACTCGGGAACCCCCGCCAATTCAAAGAGCATGCGTCCGGGTTTGACCTTGGCCACCCAGCGATCCACGTTCCCCTTCCCTTTCCCCATCCGCACTTCCAGCGGCTTTTTGGTGTAGGGATAGTCCGGGAAAATCCGAATCCAGAGCTTGCCCCGCCGTTTCAGATTGCGGTTCACCGCAATACGGCAGGCTTCGATCTGGGTGTTGGTGATGTAGGTGCGTCCCAGGGACTGCAACCCGTATTCCCCAAACGAGAGCGTGTTGCCGCTGGTCGCAAGACCTTTGCTGACACCGCGCTGCTGTTTGCGGTACTTGACACGTTTAGGCATAAGTGGCATGACGTTTGTCCTCCGCTTTTTCTTCTTTGGTGCAGACCCAAACCTTGATGCCGAGTCGTCCGGCGGTGGTGTGGGCTTCCGTGAACCCGTAGTCCACCTTGGCGCGCAAGGTGTGCAGGGGCACGCTGCCTTTCAGGTATTTTTCACGACGGGAAAGTTCCGCACCGCCCAGACGACCGCTGCACTCGATGCGGATGCCTTCCGCGCCGAGTTCCATGGCCATCTGGATCGCGCGCTTCATGGCGCGGCGGAACGAGATGCGACGCTCCAACTGTTGCGCGATGTTCTCGGCAATCAACTGGGCGTTCAAATCGGGGTTCTTGACTTCTTTGATCTCGATGTAGATGTCTTTGCCCGTGAGGGCATTGAGATCTTCGCGCAGCTTCTCGATGTCCTGGCCTTTGCGACCAATCACCACGCCCGGACGGGCCGTGAAGATGGTCACCCGCGCACGGTTGGCGTAGCGCTCGATGAGGACTTCGGGAACGGCGGCGTCACGCAGACGGGTTTTCACCATCTCGCGGATCTTGAGGTCTTCTCCGACGAGGTTGCCGAAGTCCTTTTTGCTGGCATACCAGCGGGAGCGCCAATCTTTATTGACACTGACCCGCAGGGAAATTGGATTTACTTTTTGTCCCAAAACCGTACTCCTTGAAAGTTCTTGGTGGTTAAGCGCGCTCGTCACTGAGGACGACGCGAATATGACTGGTGCGTTTGGCGATGGGCTTGAACATGCCCCGCGCCCCGTAGAATCCGCGGCGCAAGGTCGGACCCTGCTCTGCCACGGCACGTTTGACGTAAAGTTCCTCGACATCGGCGCCGTTGTTGTGCTCGGCGTTGGCGATCGCGGATTTCAACGCCTTGCCAAACAACGCGGCCGCCTTGCGGTCACTGAACGTGGTGATGTTCAGCGCCTCGTTGACGGGCATGCCTTGGATGGCACTGGCAATGTCCCCCGCCTTGCGGGAAGAAATGCGCTCGAATTTTAAAACGGATGTGGTTTCCATATGAAGCCTTTCGGTCACAGAATCCCGGCACAAAATCGCCGCGTGGCGCTTTCAAACCGGTCGACAAAGGGTTGACGCGTCGTCCGCTGTTACGAATGTCCGGTCCCGTTTCCGGCGCAAGACATTCTGCGATCAACGACGCAAGACGTTGCATGCAAAGACTCTCCAGCGGTGCGTCCGCTCCCGCCAAGCGCAAAACCCGGCAGGTGAGAGAGGCGGACTATAGCCAAGTTTTTTCCCATGGCGAGAAGGAAATGAAAAAAAATGCATTCTTGGGTCTTTGTCCGGTAGATCGGCAGTCCCTTGCCGATACCCCTGCCGTTCGCGACAAGGGACTGTCGCGCTACGCCGTAGATCGGCAGTCCCTTGCCGGAGCCCGTTCGAAAAGCCTTTTGGAGCTGACTTCGCAGGGATTTCCCGCGCGGGGGCGCGGGTGTGACTGGGAAAAGCCTTCGGTTCCTTTCTCCCCAATCCGTCAGGTGTATGGGAGACCGGGCGCTTCAGCTTGCGTCGGATTTCGCGATTTCGGGGGGCAAACACATCTTCTGATGGTGCCTTTTCTGTATTGTGATTTGCGCGTCTTTTCGTAGTATGTCCGCATGTCAGAACAAAAAAAACTCCTCGTCATTCAATGCGCGGCCCTGGGATGGAACCAATTGGATCCCGCGAATCCGGTGCTGGCGGACATGAGGTTCGCGCCTCTGCAAACCGTGAACCCCGCCGTCACCTGCACCGCCCAGGCCAGCTTCCGCACCGCCGCGCCCGCCTCGCAACACGGCATGGTTGCCAACGGACTTTTTCACCGCAACCTCCGCCGCTCCATGTTCTGGGAACAGGCCGCGCAACAAGTGGAGGGCCCGCGCATTTGGGACGCGTTCCGGGCCAACGGCGGCACCGTGGGCATGACGTTTTGGCAGCAAAGCCTGGGCGAAGACGTGGACCTGGTCCTCTCCCCACGCCCCATCCACAAACATTCCGGCGGCATGATCCAGGACTGCTACTCCAAACCCGACGCCCTCTACGAACAACTCGAATCCCGCGTCAATGGGAACTTCAACCTCATGCATTACTGGGGTCCCCTGGCCTCCAAAAAATCAAGCGCCTGGATTACCGACGCCCTGTGCGAACTGCTGGCCATGCCGGAGGCGCGGCCCGATTTGTTGCTCACGTATTTGCCGCATTTGGATTACGACCTGCAACGCCATGGCCCCGATCATGACAAAGCCCGCGGCGCCCGCGAATTTTTGTCCGAGTGCCTGAAACGTCTTTGCACCGCCGCCGCCCGAGAAGGGTACGAAGTGCTCATCTGGGGGGACTACGCCATGCACAAGGTCACCGGCCCGGCCATCTTTCCCAACCGGACATTGCGCGAGGCCGGTTATCTGGGCACCCGCAAGCTCAAAGGCATGGCCTACCCCGATTTGTTCGCCGCCCGCGCCTTCGCCATGGTGGATCACGAAATCGCACACCTTTACATCCGCAATCCCGGGGATCTGGATGCCGTCCTGGAACACATCGCGGCCATGGACGGCGTGGAAAGGGTGATCAAACGCGAAGACGCGCCCGAACTCAACCATCCCAACAGCGGCGAGCTGATCGCCTTCGCCGCGCCGGGACGATGGTTTGCCTATTCCTGGTGGACCGACCCCAAGGAAGCGCCGGATTTCGCCACCCACGTGGACATCCACAACAAACCCGGCTTCGACGCCTGTGAATTGTTTTTCGGACGTTTCCCCTGGCAGGTCAGTCAGGACACCTCCAAAGTCGGCGGATGCCACGGCGCCATCGGCCCCGAAAGCCGCACCGCCTGGGCCTCCACCACCTCCGAACTGACCCCCGTTCCCAAAAAAGAAGGGGACACCCCCACCCTGCTCGACCTTGCCCGTACGGTACAAAACTGGCTCACGCCAACCCCATAAACCCCGTATCCCTCATCCCGTATCCAGTATCCCGTATCCCTCATCCCTGCCCCTCCCCCGGCTTCAAAAAGAAACCGGCTAAAAACAGGCCGACCACCGCGAGCACGGCCGTGGGCACGAACACCATGGAGTAAGATCCCGTCCAATCCCGGATCACCCCCGTGGCCAGGGTGCCCGACAAGGCGCCCACCCCGTACGCCGTGAAGACAAGGCCATAGTTCCCGGCGTATCGGGCCGGATCGAACAGCTTCAAAGTGGCCGTGGGGGCCAGGGCCAGCCATCCGCCCAAACACATCCAAAACACACAAAAGCTCATGGCGTATCGGACCACGTTGCCCTCCCCCACCGTCATCATCACCGTCGAAGCCGACAAAATCAGCACGAAAGAAAGCAAAGCCGCAAAGCGGGGAGAGCGATGGTCCGCAATCCATCCGAACAAAGGACGGCCCAGTCCATTGAACACCGCGAACAGGGACACCAGCAAGGCCGCGGTTTCCGGGGGCAACCGGACCACTTCCTGGGCCACGGAACTGGAAATGCCAATCACCGAAAGCCCCACGAACGTGCCAATGGTGTAACAGGCGCACAGCACGTGAAAAACCGGCGTCCGCAAAAGATTTTGCGGATAGCGTCCCAAGGCCGAACCCGCGGTCGCGATGTCAGCCATCTTAGCCGGGGACCATGCCGCGGGCGGATATCGCATCCGGGAAGCCACCGCCAGCAACACGCAAAGAAACGTGGCGCCCAAGGTCCAGAAAGTTTGTTGCACGCCCAGACGATCCATCAGAAATTTCGCCAACGGTGCGGTCACCAAAGGCGAAAGCCCGAAACCCACCATGGTCAGCCCCATGGCCAAGCCCTTTTTGTCGGGGAACCAGGCGGCGGACACCGCCAGCGGCGCCCCATAGGCAATCCCCACCCCGGCGCCGCCCAAAACCCCGTAACTCAGCACCAACGCCGGCGTGGAAGTCGCAAACCCGGACAACACGTATCCGGCGCCAACCAGCAAAGCCCCCAAAGCCATCATCCGCCCCGGCCCCAGACGGTTCATTCGCGCCCCCGCAAACGGCATGCACCCGGCATACATCACCAACATCACCGTAAACGGCAGCAAACTCGCCGTGGACTGGATGCCATGCAAATCCTGCAAGGGTTTCCGGAAAATACTCCAGGAATAGACCGTCCCCATGCAAAGCATGGACAACACGCCCAGGAACAAAAACACCACGCGCCCGCGATCTGCGGGCATTCCGAAAACCCGGAGATCGTGGGGAAGATCGCGGGGGAGCGGTTCAGATTGCGTTTTCATCATCATTCGAAAGAAACAAGGGAGTGAAAGCCATCATGCTGCACTGCATAAGCAAACACGCTTCAGATGTCAATCCGCCCATGGGAACAAGCGTGTTTCCGACGCTCGGAAGGCTTTCCCAAACGGCTTCCGAGCGTCGGAAAGCGCCGTAGATCGGCAGTCCCTTGCCGATAACCCATCCGTTCGCGCACACTGGCACGACACCCCAAAGGGATCCAACCCGTCAGCCAGGAGGGGCCCCCCTGGATCCACGCCCCACACGCGAAGCCGCATCCTGAAAGGATGCAATTCCCCCGGTGCATTGGACACACCGGGAGGAATGCGACCCCGTTGGGGTCCAAAAACCAAATTCCAGGGCCCCCGTTGAGGTCCGGAGGCCCTCG
>PXAS01000014.1 GCA_003565815.1 PVC group bacterium | reverse complement strand
GGCCGGCATCCACGGGGTCGAATTCCAAGCGAACGCGCACGCGGCGAATGCGTCGTCCGGCGAGTTCGTCGGCGGCATCCACGGTAATGGATTTGGGGGTGACGGGGGTGAGGGAATTGACGTTGTCGTTCGCGGTGCGGATGATGATTTGGTCGGCGGGGTCACCATCCGCGGGCGGGGGGCTGTCCCCGCCGCCTCCGCCGCCACTGTTGGCGATGGCAATGCCCCCGCCAACGACGGCGACGGCGCCCGCGCCAATGAGCACGGGGCGTTGCCAGCCCCCGCCTTCCTTTTCCTCGCGGGCCTCGGTGGTACCGATGACCCGGACGGTGTGCCATTGGGTTTCGGACCATTGGCCGGAGGCGGTGTGCGCGTCAATGTAATAGCGGAACGAGGAGGTGCCGGAAAACAGGTTGGGGTTGACGGTGATGGAGTAAATGCCGGAGCTGACCGGGTTCATCGGCTGGCTCACGGGGGCGCTCCCCGCACTTTGGGAAAGGTGAAGGTTGACGCTTTCGATCGGTTCGCCGGCACTCACGCGGGCAATGAGGCGGAGAGGTTGTCCGGCGGCGACGGAGGGCGGGCCTTCGTGGGCAATGAGCGGGCGGTTCGCCATGAGGAGGGAGAAGGGAGCCAGGCACAGAAAAAGGGCGGGGAGGATGTGTTTCATGATTGGGTTTCGTTTCACCTCTCATACAACGGTCCTACGATTTCTTCAAGCACCACTTCCGTGGTGACGAAACCAATGACCATATCCTGATCGTCGCGAACCAGCAACATGGGTTGGCGGGAGAGGCGCAACCGCGGCAGCAAATCGTCCGCGGCGGTGTCGTCGGTGACATACTGCGGGGGGCGGGTCAGTTCCTGGAGGCGTGGGGGAGGTCCCTCGACATGGGCAAACAAATCGCTTAATTTCAAAAGGCCCGTAAAGCGTTGTTCGGCATCGGAATACACGGGAAAGCTTTTCACGGTGGTTTTGGAGGCCAGTTCCAGGATTTCCTCCATGGGGGTTTCCTGTTTGATGAGCATCATTCGGTTGCGGGGCACCATGACATCCTTGGCTGTTTTTTCGGAGAGGGCGAAAACGCCCACGATCATGCGGCGGCGTTGCTCGCTGATGTCGGGGGTGGCGCCGCTTTCCCGGCTCAATAAAAATTGAATGTCTTTGCGGGTGATGTGATTTTGATCGAGGCCTTCTTTTTCCGGAGGTGGGTCGGGAATCAGTTTTTTCACCAACCAAGTGACCGGGAGGCTGACCCCTTGAAACAACCACGCGGACAGGCGCAGAAATCCTACGAATTTTGCACTGCGGCTGTAGGGATGGCTCTGGAACCAGGCTTTGGGCAAATATTCGCCGAACACCAGGATCATGAGGGTTAACGCCCCCCCGGCCACGGCATTTCCCGTGCGGGGATCGCCGATGAGCCGGACCGCGAAGGCACTGCCGACCACGGTAAGCGCCGTATTGCAAAGGTTGGTGCCCACGAGGGTGTTGGCCAACATGCGATCCGGATTTTCGATGAATTCCTGGAGGTGGATCGCGGGTTTGGATTTTCGTTTCACCAAATGCCGCAGGCGTACCCGGTTGACGGACACGATCCCGGTTTCGATGCCGGAATAAAAGCCCGAGCCCATCAACAGAACCAGCAAGAGCAGGACTTCGGTCACTGGACTCATGCCTCCGTCTCCTGGTGGGCCGTGTTTTCGAGGAGAATCAACAAGATCCGGTTGCGGCGCATTTGCCGGACCATGGCCTTGTAGTCGGGGCCGACGATGATTTCATTCACGCTGGGCAAATGTTCGGCTTTTTCCAGAAACCAGCCGGAAAGGCGGTCGGCGGTATCCGCTTCCAGATCCAGCCCGGTGATGCGGCGGGCATCAAGGAGGCTCATGCGGGCGTCCAGGAGCCAAGCGTTGTCGGTAAGTTGTTCGCTGATAAGGCGGTCCCGGTGGTCGCTGTCCATTTCTCCGGTGAGTTCTTCCAGGATGTCGCCGCGAGTGATGAGGCCGGCGGTGCCGCCGTATTCATCCACGACCACGGCAATGCGTTTGCGGCTGGTCAGCATTTGCGTGAGCAGCTTGTCCAGGGTGCAGAGTTCCGGCACGAAAAAAGGTTGGATCGTGGCCTTGGCGGGATCGTGCTTGGGGTCGAAAAGGTAAGTCCGCAGGTCCAAAAGGCCGGTGATGTTGTCGAGCTGTTCGTGGTAGAGCACCAAGTGGCGCACTTTGGATTTCTTGGCTTCGGCCAACAGGTTCACCTCGGGGTCGAGCAGATCGATGCCGTGTAGATCGACCCGGGGGGTCATGACGTCTCCGGCGGTTTGTTTTTCCAGGGAGAGGATTTCCTGAACCATTTTGTGTTCGTGGTCGTCCAGTCCGCCGGTTTCCTCGGTGGCCTCCATGAGGGTTTCGTATTCCGCGCGGGAGATGATGTGGCCGCTGGGCATGAAAAAATGTGAAAAAGTGCCGGTGAGGCTTTCCAGGAATGCCCGAGGCAATTTCAATAACCCGACCAGGAACGTCAGGGGTTTTGCATAGCGGCTTGCCAGCCGTTCATGGAAGAGAATTGCGATTCGTTTGGGGCCGAATTCCCCGAAAACGAGGGTGATGAGCGTGAGGATGCCCACCTGTCCCCATTCATGGCGCAGCCCCAGCGAAGTGAGCAGCAGGGCCCCCACGATCCAGAGCTGAACGTTGATGACGGTGTTGCCGATGAGAATGGTGGAGAGCAGACGCGTCGGGGCGGTCAGCAAGTTCCGCAAAAGCGTTCCGAGGCTTTCGTCGGTATCGCCGATGCGGTTCACCTCATGGGGTTTGAGGGAAAACAACGCCGTTTCGGCGCTGGAGAAAAATGCGGAGGCGGCGAGCAGCAGGACAAAAGCCACCAATTCGATCGCAAACAGAGCGGTCATATGCGCGGGCTGAACCTCCCCCCGCAGGGACGGCACGGCTCAGGTTCGGATTCGCAATCGGCGGTTCGCTCGTTCATTGTGCCACAGCTTGGCATGAAGCGTTCGTTTCGTCAAGCCCGGGATTGAAGAGCCAATATAGCAACAGGTATTATTGTGGTCAAGCCCGGGATTGAAGAGCCAATATAGCAACAGGTATTATTGTGGACGGGGCCACGCTTGGAGGCGGACGCCCGACCGAAAAATCGAGTAAGAAAATGATTGACGGACGCCGTTTCGTCCGTATTTTACTTTGAATAATCAAAGTAAAAGATTTGCCTATGAAAAAACAAATAATCCATTTCATTTTATTGATTACCGGAGTTCTGTTGCTTTCCGCCTGTGGCGGGGGGGAGGTGGACGACGATGGTCGTCCGCGCATTTTGGTGACGGTGGGGATGTTGAAGGATGTGGTTCGCGAGATTGCCGGGGAGACCGCGCGGGTGGAGGGCTTGATGGGGGAAGGGGTGGACCCGCATTCATTTCATCCCGCCGCGTCGGATGTGCGCCGCATACAGGGGGCGGATATGATTTTGTACGTGGGGCATCATTTGGAAGGTCGTCTGCAGGGCACCTTTGAGGAACTGGCCGAACGGGGGCATCAAGTTGCGGCCATGGCGGAACACATGGATCCGGGGCGTTTGCTCTTGGACGAGGACGGCAATACCGACCCGCATGTTTGGATGGATGTTACCCTTTGGATGGAAGTTTCCGGGCACGTGCGCGAGCAATTGACCGCATGGATGCCGGAGCATGCCGAGACCTTTCAGGCCAACCATGCGGCCTGGGTGGCGGAATTGGAGGCCCTGGACCGTGAAATTGAGCATTTGATCGCCACGATTCCCGAAGAAAACCGGGTGTTGATCACCGCGCATGACGCCTTCGGATATTTCGGGCGGCGCTACGACATCGAAGTCATGGGGATTCAGGGGCTGAGCACCGAATCCGAAGCGGGATTGCGTCATTTGAACCGATTGGTTGATTTGATCGTGGAACGGGAAATTCCGGCCGTGTTCGTGGAATCCTCGGTGGCGGACCGGAATGTGAGGGCTTTGGTGGAGGGGGCGGCGAGCCGGGGGCACCGGGTGGTGATAGGCGGCGAGCTTTTTTCGGACGCCATGGGCGCGCCCGGCACGCCCGAAGGCACGTATCCGGGCATGATTCGGCACAATGCCCACACCATCGCGAACGCCTTGGGCGGGGGGCGGGATTGAGTGCGGCGCCTCCGTTGCGCATTGATGATTTGACGGTGGCCTATCACCGGAAACCGGTGTTGTGGGACATTGATTTTTCCGCGAATCCGGGCAGTCTCACCGGAATTCTCGGGCCCAATGGGGCGGGGAAAAGCACGCTGATCAAGGCGTGTTTGGGATTGATTCCCAAAGCGTCGGGGCGGGTGCTGTTTTTTGATCAGCCGTATGATGCCGTCCGAGAACGCGTGGGATACGTCCCCCAACGGGAGACGGTGGACTGGGATTTTCCGGTGGATGCCCTGGAAGTGGTCTGCATGGGCTTGTACGGTCGGATCGGCTGGCTGCGGCGGGTGCGGCATGCCCACCGCTTGAAGGCCATGGAGGCTTTGGAGCAAGTGGGCATGGCGGATTTCGCGCATCGCCAGATCCGTCAGCTTTCCGGCGGTCAGCAGCAGCGGGTGTTTCTCGCCCGGGCATTGGTGCAGGAGGCGGATTTGTATTTCATGGACGAACCCTTTGCCGGGGTGGACGCGGCCACGGAACATGCGATCATCGAAATGCTGCGGGGGCTTCGGAAACAGGGGCGCAACATTCTGGTGGTGCATCATGATTTGCAGACCGTGCCCGCCTATTTTTACCAGGTGTTGTTGCTCAACACCCGGGTGGTGGCCGCCGGACCCACGGCGGAGGTTTTCAACAACGAGAATCTTCGGAAAACGTATGGGGGGCGTTTGACCCTGCTCGACCAGGCCACCCACGCCCTGGCCCGCCGGGACCAGCCCGGAGAACCGATGGAGCACATCTGATGGAGCCGCTGTCATGCTTGCGGAATTGATCGGACTGTTTGCCTCGCACAATACCCGGGTGGTGCTCGCGGGGGTCACCCTGTTGGGGGTTTGTTCCGGCGTGATCGGGGTTTTTCTTCTGCTCCGGCGTCGGTCCCTCATGGCCGATGCCATCAGCCACGCGACCCTGCCCGGGATTGCGTTGGCCTTTCTCGTGCAACCCGCATTCGGCTTTGCCCCCCGCTTTCTGCCCGGTCTCTTGTTGGGGGCGCTCCTCGCCGGGCTTCTCGGGATGTGGACGATTCAGGCCATTCAAAAGGTGGGGCGTATTCGTGAAGATGCCGCCATGGGCATTGTGCTGAGTGTATTCTATGGCTTCGGCATCTGTTTGCTGGGCCTCATTCAAACCCAGGAGCAGGGGGGCGCCTCGGGCCTGAAAGGGTTCATCTTCGGGAAAACCGCCTCCATGCTGGCCTCCGACGCGCAACTCATCAGTGTTGCCGCGCTGTTGGTGATTCTGATGGTTTTTCTATTGTACAAAGAATGGATTGTCCTGTGCTTTGACGAGGGGTTTGCCGGGAGCCAGGGGTGGCCGGTGACGTTTTTGGACGGGTTGCTCATGGGCGCGGTGGTCGTGGTCACGGTGATCGGCCTCCAGGCGGTGGGCCTGATTCTCATGATCGCCCTGTTGGTGGTGCCCCCGGCGGCCGCCCGTTTCTGGACGGACCGGATGTCGAGACTGTTGCTTCTTTCCGGAGGGTTCGGGGGCACGGGCGCCTTCGCGGGGGCGATGATTTCAGCCTCCGAGGCGGATTTGCCCGCCGGAGCCGTCATCGTATTGAGCCAAGGGGTTTTCTTTGTGGTGAGCATGTTTTTGGGGCATCGCCGCGGGTTGCTGGGCAAAGTGATTCGCCATCACGCATTGGGGTGGACGGTTCGGAAACAGCACGTGCTGCGAACGTTTTACGAGGCCTTCGAAGACAAAGGCGTTTCCGCGAATCCGGAGCGTGCCCGGCTTTCCTTTGAAACGCTGTTCAACGCCCGGAGTTGGACGCGGTTCCGCTTGTGGACCATGTTGTGGCACATGAAATGGGCGGGATGGGTGTATCGCCATCCGGACGGAAGCTGGGGTTTGACCCGTGACGGCTGGCCGCGGGCGGCCCGTTTGGTGCGAAATCATCGCCTGTGGGAACTTTTTTTGATCCACTACGCCGAAATCGCCCCCGCCCAGGTGGACCGGGGCGCGGACCGGATCGAGCACGTGCTCGATCCGGCGGTGGTGGATGAACTGGAGCGGCTTTTGAAGGAAAACGACTCCGGCGTGCCCAGAAGTCCGCATCCCATACCCATGGGGGACGGCATATGATGTGGACGATGACCGATTTTTGGATCGTGGCCGCCGGCGCCCTCGCGGGCATGGCTTGCGCCATTTCGGGATCGTTTCTGGTGTTGAGGCGGATGAGCATGATGGGGGACGCCATCAGCCACGCGGTTTTGCCCGGCATTGCCCTCGCTTTTGTTTTTTCCCAGACCCGGGGCGGATTCTGGATGCTGCTGGGGGCGATTTTGGCGGGGGTGCTTTCCGCGGTCCTGACGCAGTTGTTGCATCGGGAAGGCGAAGTCGAGGAGGGGGCGTCCATGGGGGTGGTGTTTACACTGATGTTCGCCGCCGGATTGTTGTTGATGGACTCCGACTGGGTGGGGAAAAACGTGGATCTGGATTTGGATTGCGTGCTTTTCGGCGTAGTGGAACTCGTCCCCTTGTCCGGGGATTTGCCCTGGATGCCGGGGGTGCCCGCCCCCGTGGCCCGGCTGATCGCCGTCTTGGCCATGAACATTTTCCTTTTGGGGCTTTTTTACAAGGAATGGAAATTGTCCTCCTTTGATCCGGCGCTCTCCGACGCGGTCGGCATCTCCGCCAACCGCATGCATTATTTATTGATGGTGATGACGGCGGTGACCTCGGTGTATTGTTTCGAAATCGTGGGCAGCATCCTCGTGATTGCCATGTTGATCGTGCCCGCGGCCTGCGCGCGCATGTTGACGGACCGCCTGCTGCCCACCCTGCTTTTGGCGATGGGCTTGTCCGTGGTTTTCGCGGTTGCGGGTCATGCCGGGGCCATGTTACTGCCCGGCGTTTGGGGCTATGTCGACACCTCCAGCAGCGGGGGCATGGCCGTGGCCGCGGGATTGGGGTTTTTGTTGTGTGTCGTGTTTGCCCCGCGGCACGGATTGTTGCGGCAAAGAATACACCGCCGTCGTTTGGCCCTCCGCACCTTGGAAGAGGATTTGCTGGGTGCGCTGTACCGCCATGCCGAACTGGATGCGCCCGGAGGGCCGGAATTGCGTCAGCCCGGCGTTTCGCCGGTGCTGCGGCGGAGCGTCTTGCGGGGACTTCGCCGCAAGGGGCTGGTGACGGAGCAAGCTTCCGGAATCGAGTTGACCCACAAGGGGTTCATGGCCGGAGCGGAGTTTTTGCGACGCCACAGGCTCTGGGAAGAGTGGCTGCATGAACATACGGCCACGGCGGCGGACCATCTTCATGATCCCGCCGAGGCGTTGGAGCATGTCACCGACCCGGGGCTTCGGGAGCGATTGGCCGGAGAATTGCGTCAGAGTCAAGTGGACCCCTCGGGACGCCGGATCCCGGGGGAAGAACTCGAAGGCGGGGAGACCGTCTCCCTGGAAGCGCCGGAGAGCGAGAAACCCGCCGAGTGAAGAGGAGTCGAAAAATCCGAGGGCGCATCTCATCATTCGTGAAACTGTCGAATCGTCGTCGTCGAAGCTGTCCCCAGCTTCGACATCCAGATCTATGATAGGTTCTGCAACTGGGGACAGTTGCAGCTACGGCAAAAAAACACCAATGATGAGATGCGCCCAAAATCCGATCTTTGACATTTTGTTTCCGGGCCGTATGATACACAGACGTTAGATCAAGGACCCGAAAACCATTCAAAGGAGATTCCCGGCATGAACATATCCCGTAGAACCGCATTGAAAACCACCGCCATGATGGGAGTGGCCGCGACCGCCGCCCCCCGTGTCTTCGCGCGAGCCGGTGCAACCCTGAAGGTTTCGCTTCCCGATCTCCCGTACGCCCCGGATGCGCTGGAGCCGGCGATTGACCGGAAGACCATGGAAATTCATCATGGGAGACACCATGCCGGGTATGCCAACAATTTCCAATCCGCGCTGGACCGGCTTCCCGGGGCGAGATCCGTGGAGGAGGTGTTGGCGGAGATCCCCGCGCTTCCCGGGGACCTGCAAACCACGGTACGCAACAACGGGGGCGGACATTGGAACCACGATCTGTTTTGGAAAATCATGGCCCCGCCGGGACGGGGTGGAGGCGGCGTGCCCGCCGGAGACCTCGCCGCGCGCATCAATGCCGATTTCGGTTCCTTTGCCGCCTTCACGGAAGAATTCTCCAATGCGGGGGCCACGCGTTTCGGGAGTGGTTGGGCCTGGCTCGTGGCCCGTCCCGATGGCCGACTGGTTGTCGGATCCACGCCCAATCAGGACAACCCGCTCATGAAAGGATTGGTGCCCGACGACCTGATCGGAACCCCGATTTTGGGCTTGGACGTTTGGGAACATGCCTACTATCTGCATTATCAGAATCGACGGGGCGACTACATTTCCAACTGGTGGAAGCTCGTCAACTGGGAAGAAGTCAGCCGCCGATTCGAAGCGATTTGAGTCGATTTGAGGCAAACGTGACGCTTTTAGCGGCTTTCTGCCGGGGAGGTACCCGCAAACCCTTGAAAATTTTACCATTTTTCAATAAACACGGTTGACCTTGGAGGGCTTTATCCATTACAGAGGGTATTTAACCATGCATCCTAATTTTCATTCGATCACCTCGGGTTCCGTTTCTTTCCGGTTTCAAGACCGGATGTCGTTCATGTTGGCCAGGGTTTTCCTGAAGAGCGTTTCCTTTGGTCTCGTCATTTTTTCATGCATGTTTCACGCTACGTTCGTGACCGCGCAGGGCATTCCCGGGCAGATCGGGGAGTCGGGCCGGTCCGCGCCCCAAAAAGATTTGTTTGACCGGGAAGTGGATTTCATCGAATTTTTGTTGGACGAAGCGCTTTTCAGGTATGCCAATTTGGCCATGGACGAACTGCGAAGGGCTTTTCCCGACGAGCAGGATCGCATCCGGGTTGCGGAAGCCACGGTGATGTTGCGCCAAGGCCGCACCGAACAGGTCGAGGAATTGTTGCAGGGCATGAATTTGCGGACCGATGACAAAGCCCAGGCGATTTTGTTGCAATTGGCCATGACCTATGACGCCATGGGAAAGAGCGAGGAAGCGCAGCAAAAATACACCCAGTTTCTGGAGGTCATTCGCGGACAGGAACTGGATGATCCCGACGTCCTGCGTTTTTTTGCGGGTGCGGCCATGCGCCTGGCCACGATTCTCATGGATGCCGGCGAATTCGAGCAGGCCTCCCAAGCGGTTGCACAAGTGATTGCCTCCGCCGAAGAGGATGTGATCAAACGCAAGTTCCGCATTCTCCTGATTCAAACCCATTTGGACCATGGGCTTAGTTTGCAAGGGCGAGCCCGGGAGGCCGCCTTTTCCAAAGCGCGCGAACAAATCAACGAGATACTTTGGGGTGCGAACGACAACTATTGGTTCATGGCCATGGCCCAGGATGCCTGGTTGGACCACTTGGAGGGCAATACCTCCAAAGCGATTGAGACCTTGAATGACATTCGTCCGGATGCCCAGCGCTTGGAGCGGCAAATGGAGGAGGCGGGAGTTCCCAAGTCCGAATTCCCACGCGCCCTCTTAAGATATGTACGGGGCTTGATTCTCTTTGAAGCCGCCCAACACGCCCAGAATCAAGGCAATGAACGGGATGCCCGCGCCCGTGCCGGACAGGCCGCGAGCCAATTGTACAATGCCTTTCTGCTCTATGAAGGGAATGATTATGCCCGCCGGGCCGGCTTGAAGTATGAACAGGTTCGGGTTTGGGTGCGGGATACCTTTCACATTGTCATCAACCCTGGGGAAAATGTCCGGGATCCTTCCGCCCGCGAAACGATCTTCAAGCGCCAATTGGATTTGGCGGATGAATTGGTGCGGTCCAACCAACGGCAGGAAGCCGAACGTCTTTTGCTCAACGCCCTTTCCCAGTATCCCATGACCCGATACACGCTGGGCGCCTTGAACAGCCTCGGCCGCATTTGGGTCGAAGAGGGCCGCGACTGGGAACTCATCACCCTTGCCCAGTACGTTGCCGACCTGTATCCCGACGATTCCACCGCCGCCAACATGTTGTTGCGTTGGGGACAACGGATGGTTCAGGAAGAAAACGATTTTGGCATTGAAAACGTCCTGGGCGCGTTTGGCCGGAATTTCCCCGGCCATCCCCGGGCGCCGGCAATGTTGTTTGAGATTGCCCGCCGCGCCGAGGACCAGGGTGACTTTGAGACCGCGCGTCGCTTCTATGATGAGGTGATCGAATATCACCCCGGCAGCGACGTGGCCACCCGGGTGTTGACCCTGCAGGCTGCCGACGCCTTGCGCTCCGAAAATTACGAGGAAGCCGTGCGCGTGTTCACCATCGTGCGGGATCAGGCTCCGCCCGGATTTCAGCGGGCGCAGGCCACGCTGGGAATTGCCGACGCCAAACTGCGCAGCGATGACATCGAAATGCGTCAAGAGGGCCTCGCGGATTTGGAAGCCTTGCGGGAAAGACTGCAACCCTCGGAAGACAGCATTTATTATCGGGGCGATGACGCCGAACGCAGCGCCCGCCTGTTGCGCCGGGTCCATTTTAACATCGGCCAGGCCTTGATCCGCCAAGCGCGGCTGGAAGACAGCGACACCCTTCGGGAACGGGCCGTGAGTGAACTGAATTCATTTCTGGCCGCTTACCCCGAAGACCAGGATCGCATTCCCTTGGTGATGCACGGACTGGGGCGGGTTTACTTGCAACAGGGCCAATTTGACCGGGCCACGGAAACCTTCAATGCGCTTGCCAGGGATTACCCCGATTCCGACGTGGGGCGTGACGCCTTGTTTTCCTTGGTGAGCGCCGCCTTGGAAGAAGAACAAATCGAAGTGGCCCGCGAAGCCGTAAGCCGCATGATCGACCAGCCCGACAGTTACGAACCCGAACAAATTTTCCAGGTGGGAACCTTGATGCTCGAAAACGAGCGCCATACCGAGGCCCTTTCCAGTTTTGAGTTGGTGTCCCGCAGCCCCCGTGTGCAGACGGATCCAGCCTTTGGCCTCCGGGTGTCCCTGAATTTGGGCCGGGCGGCATTCGGAGCCGAAAACTATGAACGGGCCGTGGAGGTTCTCGGGCGTTTGGTGGAAGAAAACCCGAATTCTTCCCTGGTGGTGGACGCGGGCATCAAGTTGAGCCAGGCCCATACCCAGCTTGAACAATTCGAAGAGGCGGACCGGGCGCTTCAGCCCGTTTCCCGATTGTTGCGCGGCCGGCAGGATCCGGTGGGACGCGCGAAATTGGGCATTGCCGCCGGCAACGTGTCCAAAGCCGCCGGGAATTCCGGTGTGGCTTTGATCGATTATTACAGCGTGGCCCTTTTGGATCCGGTTTCCTCCGAGCACCGGGTTCTGATTCAGGACGCCATCCACCGGGCTTTGGAGATTGCCGTGGCGGAGGCCGAAGCGGGAGATCAGGCCAAATGGCCCATGGTCCGCGAACTTGCCGTGCAACACATGCAGCATTTCCCCGCCGACCGCCGTCACGCGGAAATGCAGGATCTGCAACGCCGCGCCGGAGCGAACATTCAATGAGCCTCAGATGTCAAAGGAACCAATGATGAAAAACAGATCTTCCCAACTTTTTGCGAAATTCGTTTGGGTCTTTGCCTTGTTGCCCCTGTGGATGCCCCTGTGGGTTCAAGGTCAGGCCTTTGTGGAATTGGTGAACGGACAGCGCGTGCCCGTGGAACGGATTTTGTCCCGCCCCGGCGGCGATTTGGTGGTGTTCCGCGATGGACAGCCCACGGAATTGTCCAGGGATCAATACATTCGCGCGGTCGGGGTGCGGCCCGAGTCATTGGATCGGGCGAATGCGCTCATTGGAGACGGAGAGACCGAGGAAGCCATTCCGGTCCTGGAAGAAGTCGTCCGTCAATCCGCCTTCCAATCCTGGGATGTGGTCGCGGGGATTTCCCTGGCCAATCTGCATATCGACGCGGGAAATCCCGCCTCCGCCCAACGTGTGGTCAATCAATTGAAGCAGCGGTACGGTGAAAATGCCTTGGAACTTTTCCAGCAGTTGCAACAGGTCGAATGGCGCACCCGCATTGCCACCCGCAATGTCAGCGGCTTGGAAGAAGAACTGACCGAAGCCATCCGTGCCAACGAAAACCGGGGCAAAGTCGCCGTCGCATTGCTCACCCGCGGGGATTTGAAGCATCAGCGCGCCGAACTGCGGCCCGCGATTTTGGATTATTTGCGCGCCGTGTATTTTCATCGTGACAATGAAAACATCCATGCGCAAGCCTTGTTCAAAGCAGGCAATACCTTCATTGAACTCGGTGAAACCGCCAATGGCCGCAGGTATATCGAGCAATTGACACAACGTTATCCCAACAGTGAGTTCGCCGCGCGCGCGAATCGCAACTGAACCGAATATTCAAACTTCCACCGTACCGAAATTGGAGAGAAACATGATAAAAAGAACCGGAATGATGATTCTGATGGCCACCTTCACCCTGTTTGCGGGTCTGAATGCCTTTGCCCAGGATGATGCCCTGCCCGCCGATATGGCCGCGCCCGAACCCACGGACACGACATCGACCTTTTTGGATGTGGTACGGGGAGGCGGGTTTTTGGGGGTTGTGCTGTGGTTTGCGATTTTCGCCACCTCCATCGCGGGCATTGCCCTGATCATCGATGCGTTCATCACTGTTCGCGCCACCAAAATCATGCCACCCACCTTGGTCGGCAACGTGCAGGCGTCCATGGAACAGGGGGACGTGATGAAGGCGTTGCAATACTGTGAAGAAGAGCCCAGCGCCGTGGCCAACGTGCTCTCCGCCGGATTCTCCAACGTCGAAGAAGGCTTCGACACCATTCAGGATGCCGTGGGGGTGGCCGCGGCCATGGAGGAAGAGCGTTTGATGCAGCGGGTGAACTACTTGAACGTGGTTGGCAACCTGGCCCCCATGCTCGGACTGCTGGGGACGGTCCAAGGGATGATCGCGGCCTTCGCCACCCTCGCCCAGCAAGGGGCCTCCGCGGGCAGCTTGCTCGCCCTGAG
>PXAS01000212.1 GCA_003565815.1 PVC group bacterium | reverse complement strand
TGTGTCCCAGTGCCGCTGCAAGGGCCTCAATAGTGGTCCGGGCTACATTGTTGTAGGGGTCCTGTTCCGTAAGGCTGTAGCCCGATGTTTGGCTGTGCGTTCGCAGCGAAAGTGATTTGGGATTTTTCGGATCGAACTGTTTCATCAGCTTGGCCCACAGCATTCGTCCGGCACGCATTTTGGCAATTTCCATAAAATGGTTCATCCCGATTCCCCAGAAAAATGAGATACGCGGAGCAAAATCATCCACATCCAGTCCTGTATTGATCCCGGTTCTCACATACTCAACGGCATCAGCCAAAGTGTATGCCAGTTCAATATCCGCTGTTGCACCCGCTTCGTGCATATGATATCCGCTTACACTTATTGAATTAAACTTCGGCATTTTCTGTGAGGTGAATTCAAAAATATCACCGATAATTTTCATTGAAGGCTTTGGCGGATAGATGTAGGTATTTCGCACCATAAATTCTTTCAAAATGTCATTTTGAATGGTTCCGGTCAATTTTTCCGGAGCAACTCCCTGTTCTTCAGCAGCCACGATGTAGAAAGCCATGACCGGAATCACCGCGCCATTCATAGTCATGGAAACTGACATTTCATCAAGCGGGATCTGGTCAAACAAAATCTTCATATCCAAAATGGAATCGATCGCTACTCCGGCCTTTCCAACATCTCCTGTTACACGGGGGTGATCGGAATCGTAGCCGCGGTGTGTGGCAAGATCGAACGCCACAGACAACCCTTTCTGTCCGGCGGCAAGGTTTCGGCGATAAAAAGCGTTCGAGTCTTCTGCTGTTGAAAAACCGGCATACTGACGGATTGTCCACGGCCTAAGAGTGTACATTGATGCATAAGGCCCGCGAAGATAGGGAGGGATACCTGCTGCATAATCCAGATGGTTCAGATTATTAATATCCTTCTCAACAAACCTTTTTTTAACCGGAATTCTTTCCGGAGTTTGCCATTCAGAGTTGTCTGCTACAGGGATTGAATTAACTCTGTCCGGTAAATAATCTATTTTTGAAAAATCGGGTCTTTCCATTCAGATAAAATAACAAAAAAGCGATCCAATAATCTTTTACTAGCCGGTTACATTAATCCCTGCTTTTTTCTGAAGTTCATTGAGTGTATGAATCATATTACTGCCGGAGAAAATGAACAGGTCGATACCCAATTCCGAGTACTCTTTAATTTTATCTTTCGGATATCCGGCCAATATCAGTATTGAATTATTATTCAGGCTTGAACAAAATTCAGGCACCAGTACCGGATAATCATCATCTGATCCACAAAGAACTAATATATCTGCATCGGATGAATTGATATCTGAAAGTGCATCTTCTACTGTTTCGTAACCATCATTATTTACAACATTGAAACCGCCACACTCAAGATAATTTTGTGAAAAAGAAGCTCTTGCTTTCCGCATCTTTTTATTCCCAACCGGAACAAGCTGTGCAGTTAATTCTTTCCCGCGCTTTTCTTCAAACTGCCGTGTACATAACCGGATTTTTTCGAACACTTCTGCCGCACGATATGTGTTGAGTGCAGGATATAGTTGTTTTTGCAGGTCAATGAAAGAAGTGATCACATCACCGAGGGGTGTTCCAGCCTTGAATAAATCTGACAAATGATTTATCAGTTTTCCGGAATCAATTTCAGGTTTATTTTCGGTTTGGCTAAGAGAATCAACCGGGATACTTCTATGTAACTGATCGGGAATTTTATTATCTGAATCCGGGTAGTTATTTACGCCTGTCAAAATCAGTTTTCGTGTTGCAAGGGCTTCATCTTTTTTTATACGCGACCGTGCTACTTCTCCCTGAATAATTTTTACTTCAATCGCTTTCTGAAAACCACCCTGTTTTTCAATCAGTTGGAAAAATTTCCATGCCTCTTTAGCAATCTGGTCTGTTAGTTTTTCAATATAGTAGGAACCGTCTGCTGGATTTGCGACTTTTGAAATATGAGATTCATGTTCCAAAATGTGACTGATATTTCGTGCAATTCGCCGTGAAAACTGATTTGGTTCATCGTAAACAGCATTAAATGGATGAACAGTGATGTAATCAGCACCACCCACTGCGGCAGACATCGCTTCAGTTGTTGATCTGAGAATATTGTTATATGGGTCGGCTGCGGATTTATTCCAATCAGATGTTGCAACATGCAAATTCAGTGTCTGACGATTTTCAATTTCATATCCATCAAGAACACGGTTCCAAAGGAGTCTTGCAGCTCTGAATTTGGCAATTTCAGGGAAAAAGAGAGATCCGGCAGCAAGTTGCATCCAATATTTACCGGAGGCCTGGTTTCTCAGTTCAGCCGGTATGCGTGCTAAATACTCACTGCCGATTGCCAGAGCTATTCCAAGCTCCTGTACAATCGTGGCGCCACAATTGTGATAAAATGCACCATTTGCGGCAAGGCTTTTGTATCCATCAGCTGCAGCCATTTGCGTAATTGTGTTATTTAACTCTTTTTCAGGGAGCGGCAGTCTGCCGTGGCCGGCCATAAAAGTGAAAGGGTCATACAGAAATGATATGGCTGATCTGTAATCGTGCCGGTTTTTGTCAGAATCTTCAAGATAAGCATTAACCAGGGCAAGAATACCGACGGAGCCTACGCCGGAGTCAAAAATCAACTCTTTTTTTCCGGGATCAATTCCGTCCATTAGTTTGTAAAGGTCATCCAGGTTTTGAACCTGTATTCCTGCAATATCCGGCCCAAGCATTCCTTCATCGTGTGTGGGCCGAACTGTAAACCGGATTGCGTTTGCCCCACTCTCTACAGCTTCCTTAGCCATTTGGTTAGCCTTAGAAGGTTCTGCTGCGAAAATCTCTTCGGTGATCTTCCAGTCAGCAGGTGTATCGGGCAAAACATTTTTCTGATAATGTGCTACTGATTCAAGATCCTCTTTTCTGTAAAATGGCTGAGCTTCAATACCTTCAAAAGTTTGCCACTTAAGTTTCTCTTTATAGTTAGCCCCGTTCAGAT
>PXAS01000333.1 GCA_003565815.1 PVC group bacterium | reverse complement strand
TACGCCCATGCGGCTCGGGTTCATGACCTCCCCCGATCTTTTAACCGGTAACTTCGCCCTGGCATTTCAATGATCTCGGCATGGTGCAGGAAACGGTCGAGGATGGCCCCGGCGGCGGGGACATCCCCAATGAGCTTCCCCCATTCTTCAATGGGTCGATTGGAGGTCATAATCGTGGATTTCACTTCATAGCGGCGCATGATAATCTCGAAGAGATGCTCTCCGGCATTCCTGGGCAGCTGCTTAATGCCCATATCGTCAATGACGAGCAGATCGGGCTTGAGGTAGCTCTGTACGCGCTTGAGGTTCTCTCCGAGACTTTGAGCCTCCATGAGGTCGCCGACCACATCGAAAATGGATCGGTACCGAACCGTTTTTCCCTGCAGGATGGCTTCGTAGCCCAGAGCCTGGGCCAGATGTGACTTCCCCACTCCCGGCGGTCCCACCATCAGCACGTCGCGGGCCTCTTGGAGGTAGCGTCCGGTGGCCAGTTCGTAGATGAGTTTTTTGTTGATCGTGGGGTTGAAGCTCCAGTCGTATCCGTCCAATCGGCGTATTTCCCGGAAGCCCGCCGCCTTGATGCGACGCTGATGTTTTCGGTCAAGACGGGTAAGCTCTTCGTCCTGAAGCAACAGCTCCAGGAACTCCAGATGACTCAGCCGGGAGGCGGTCGCCTCCTGGAGCCGGACGGAGAGGGTGGCTCCCATGCCACTGAGGCGCAGGGAGGTGAGACGATGTTGCAGGGCTTGATTCATTTGGTTTTTCCATGGGTGTTGATGTGTGTCTGATATTCGCTCAGATCGCGGATGAGAGCATGTTCGGTGAGGAAGGGAAGTTCCTCTTGTAGCGCACGCTGTTGCTCGATGAGTCTGCGAATGTCCTGTAGACGTGTGGCGCCATAGCTCAAGGCTTGTTCGCAGGCCCGGTCTATCTTCCCGACCGGATGTTTCCGGGAAAGCTGGCGGAGTCCCTGGAGGGTCCGGTAAGCTTCCCTGCCACGTTTCAGCAAAAGTGCCTCTGCCCACAGGCCACTCCAATATCCGATGCTCTGGGCTTCTTTGAGCAGGTAGGCCGCAGAGTGATGGGCTTGCCGGTTGTTTGTGCTCCCCGGCGTCCGAGCGAACTGACCGGGTTCAACCCGGGCGTGGACCCGGACCTCCTCCATCCGGTGGTTGAACAACCGCACCGTCCGAGCGTCCCAGCGTACCCACAACACGCGTCCCACATACTCCGGCGGAGCCTCGTAATACGACTGCCGCACCTCTACAAAGCCGTCCCTGTGGACGCTCCGCCGCCCCTCCTCGTAGGCGGGAAAAGGCATTGGCGGCAAAGGATGAAGCGCAGCAGCCTCCACATCCGTGAAAAGGACTCCCACCTGTTTGCGGGTGGTGCCATGGACGCGCCGATCGGCCACATGGGTTTCCCAATGCAGCAGATGCGCGTTGAGTTCCCGGAGCGTGGGAAACGTCTTTCCCTTCAACGCATTCTCCTTCACGTAGGCGATGCCCCGTTCCACCTTGCCTTTGTGGTGGGGATGGTAAGGCTTCGTCGGCAGTATGGCCACGTTGTAATACGTGGCAAAATCGCGTAGTTTAGGGTGCACATCCGGATCGTACCAATCCGCGCGGGGAATGGCCGCTTTGAGGTTGTCGATCACCAGCGTTTCCGGCACGCCGCCGAAATACCGGATCGCATTTTCCAGACATCGCAGAAAGCTTTCCGTGTCTTGGTGAAAAACAGACTCACTGTAGCCCTTGCGGGAATGACTGAGCACCACCCTGAGCACATGCGCTTTCCACTTCTTCCCCGAAGGCTCTCTGATCCACCAACCTGTTCCAAAGTCCACCTGGGCCTCAATTCCCGGCAAGGATTCCATGCGTTCAAAGCGTTTGGGGTTCTTTTCCCTCAAGTGCCGGACGTATCGCTTGACCGATTCGTAGGAGGCGCTAAACCCGCTTTCCGCAACCAAATCCTGGTAGATGCGCTGCCCACTGAGGCCTTGCTCAAGAGACGCTTCAATAGAGGCTCTCCAGGGTTCACAGGCGCTGGGCGGTCCCGATAAAAGCCGGGGGTCGGGTTTGGTACGTTTTGGCTCATCAGAGGGGCTTTTCGCCTCCTCAGATGGGCTTTCCCCGGCGGTCGGGTTGGTACAGTCCGATGCCGGTGGGGCTTCTGCTTGCAAGGCAAGGATGTGCCTTTTGACTGCGGAACGGGGGATATTGAGTTCATTCGCTATACTGCGCTGACTCCATCCAAGTCCGTAAAGTGTTTGTATTGAAGTTATTGTGTCCATCTTTGTCATATGTGCCATAGGTGATTTCTCCGGGGTGAACGGAGATAATCGGCCTATTTGGCGTTATGCAAAGTGGTACGTTTTAACCTGACCGGGCGTGGTACGTTTTGCCTGACCGCTGACAACATTTGCAAGGGGATTTTTTATCTTTCTGTTATGATGCTGTTCATGACAGAAGACGTGTCCCATCTCAGAGCCCTCCGCGAGGCGGCGGGCTTGTCCCTCCGCGAGCTTGCGCGATTGGTCGGCGAACATCCTTCCAACGTGAGTTTCTGGGAGCGAACAGGCAAAACGCCCAAGTCAGAAGTCCTGGTTCCAATGGCCGCCGCCCTGGGCGTGAGCGTTGAGGAACTGCTCGGAGAAAAGAAGCCGCGGAAGGCGGCCCCGACCGGACGGGCCTTGAAGTCCTTCGCACAGGTGTCCCACCTCCCCCGCAGTCAGCAGAAGAAAATTCTCGACGTGGTGGACGCGCTCCTTGCCCAGCAGTCGAACTGATACGCGTTTCCGGCCGTCGGAAAAGAGTTCCGGTCCGTTTCCGACCTCGGAAAAGGCCCCCTGAAAGCCGCCGGACCTTGAGCCTGAGCCGACCCGTCAGGGCAACAGATGACCCCGCGTCATCGGGGACCGCTTGGGGGCGTAGGGGGTGAGTTCCCGGGGCTGGCGCGATGGCTGCGGGGATCGGGGGCCGTCAGCAGCCAGCGTGACAGCTAT
>PXAS01000237.1 GCA_003565815.1 PVC group bacterium | reverse complement strand
GAGGAAGCGGGCCTGAAGTTGCTGAAGGATCCGGAAACCCCGCGGGTGTTGCCCTCGACCTTTTTCCTCCGCAATGTCCACGACATTCCCGATTGGGATCATTTCCTGATTCAAGCCGAGGCATAAAGGGCCCGTCAGGGTTCGTATTTGTACCCCAGCCCATGCACGGTGACGATCACGCGGGGCTGTTCCCGCTCGGGTTCGATCTTCTTGCGCAATTGGGCAATGTGCTGATCCAAGGTGCGGGTGGTGCCGTAATAATTCATCCCCCACACCTGGTTCAGCAGTTCGTCCCGGCTCAAGGCCTCTCCCGGATGCGCGGCAAATAGGCGCAGAAGCTTCATTTCCCGGGGGCTGAGATCGAAGGGGTCCCCTCCCATCGACCCGGTATAGGTTTTCGGATCGATTTGCGCGGGGCCAAAGGCGAAAGGCGCTTTCTCAGCCTCGTCGCTTTCGGGACCGGGATGACAACGCCGCAGGAGGGCATGGATGCGGGCGAGAAATTCCCGAACCCCGAAGGGCTTGGTCATGTAGTCGTCCGCCCCCAGTTCCAGGCCGAGCACTTTGTCGATCTCCTCCCCTTTGGCGGTGAGCATGAGCACCGGCAGACGGGCGTTGGTTTTCCGCAGTTCCCGGCAAACATCGTATCCGCTCAGTCCGGGCATCATGATATCGAGCACCAACAGGTCGGGCGGCTCGCCGTTTTGCAACAAGGCCAGGGCGGTTTTGCCGTTTTCGGCGGCGCTCACGCGATACCCTTCGCTTTCCAAGGCATCCAACAGGCCTTCGCGGATGGCGGGATCGTCTTCGGCGACAAGAATTCGGGGCATGGGTTTCATGAAGGCGTCTCCTGACGGTTTCGGGGCACGGACCAGACAAAACAAGCGCCCACGGGCACATCCACCCAGGCCAGATCCCCGCCCATTTCCCTGGCCAGGCGGCGGGCGAGATGCAGCCCCAACCCCGTGCCCCCGTTTTCACGGGTCAATCGCGCGTCCACCTGGTGAAAGGCTTTGAAGAGCTGTTTGCGGTGCTTCGCGGAAATGCCCGGCCCGTGATCCCGGACGAACAGGCGCAGGCATCGCGGGCTTTCCTCGGCGCGGACATCGAGGCTTTCGCTTTTCGGGGCATATTTCAAGGCATTGTCGAAGAGATTGAGCAAAATCTGCTCGGCGGCGTCGGCGTCGCAAAGCACCGGCAAGGGGCCGTCGGGCAGGTTCACCCGCATCCCGGCCACGCGAAATCGTTCGCCCAGGGCTTCGGTCACCTTTTGGATCAACGGACGCAGGTCCAGGGCTTCGGCCCGCAGGGATTTCCGGCGCATTTCCAGACGACTGAAATCGAGGACGTTGTACACCAGCCGCGCCAAACGGTCGCTTTCGTCCCGCATGGTTTGCAAGTAGCGGGTTTGTTTTTCGGGATCCGCGATCCGCCCCTCCAACAGCATCTCCGAATACAGCCGCAAGGTGGTCAGCGGGGTTTTGAATTCGTGGCTGACATTGGAAACAAAGGTGGTTTTGCGCAAGGCTTCCCTGCGGCTGCGGTTCAACCACGCCGTCAAGCCCAAGCCCGTGGCGGTAATGGACAGCAGCAAAAACAAGCCCGCGCCCACCGCAAACAAATAAAAGAGGTTGCCCGACATCGGCGCCGCCGCGGCCCGGGGATAAACGCCCAGACGCGCAAAAGGCAGCATCGGCCCCACCTCCAGGGTCACGGGCGCGGACTCGGGAAGTTCCCCCGTGGCCACCAGGACGCGGTCGGACCGGTCGAGCAAGGCCATCGGAGCCCCGTCATCCGCCAAAGCCCGCAACAGCACGTCCAAGCGCGCGAAAAGGGCACTCATTTCCACCTCCACGCCGATGAGATCGCCCCACGGTTCGCGCCGCAGATAAGCGAGCAGGGCATCGCCATCCTCCCAGTGCCAGGCCCGCCAGACCAAGGACGCCGCCGGGGATTCGGTCCGCGAGTCCGCGCTGGAGGACTGCAAATCCATGCCCTTGCCGTATTCAAAGCCCCGCAAGGCCACCTGCCGGGGCGAACGTCCCGGCGGCAGCATCGAAGGCTCGTCGGTTTCCGGAGACATCCATTCCACCCGTCCCTCGAACAAAGCGCCATACCGATGCAGAAACCGTTCCGTCTCCGGATCCATGCCCATGCCCGACGGGGGCAGCAGGCGCTCTCCATCCGCCCGCACCCGGAACACATTGCGCACCAGGGGGTGCGTTTCGCCCAGCAGATACAGGGCCTCGCCGGGATCGGGTTCGGAAAAACGCCCCAAAAGTCGCGCGAACTCGTCGCGCAGGGTTTCCAGTCCGTCGCGAATGTCTTCCGCCGCCTGCGCGGCCAGGCGCTCCTCGGCGGCTTCGGCCTGCGCTTCCCACCGCTCCCGCTCGTGACGCAACAAATGCAGGCCCGCCAGCCCCAGCAGAAACACCGGGCCGATGACGAACAGCGTCAATAAAAAGAGGGGAAGAAAACGTTTGAAATGGGACATACAAGAGGCAATTGGGGGTGAAGATCAACAAAGCGCAAGACAAAGCTCAAGACAAAGCTCAAGACAAAGCAGCAAAAATTCTGACTTTTGCCATGTCTTGACCTTTGTCCCAAGCTTTGTCTAAAACTTTGTCCTCCCATGGAATAGGAAATGGGGTGGGTTGGAATTATTCGGAAACAGGCCCCCCGCGGTGCAAGACCCTTTGTTGAAGTTGTTCCTGCATCCCTTCGGTGTAGAGCACCTTGCGGGCACCGGGGGTCATGCCCGAACGTCTCAGGCTTTCCTCCTGATCCATCACGTTCCGGGCCTCGAACTCCAGTTCCGGCAGATCATAGTCCGCGGCCGCCTCTTCCAATTGGCGGCGATTGACCTCCAAGACCCGCAGGGCCTCCTCGCGGTCCCCCTGATCATACGCCTCGACCGCCTTCAATTTGGCGTCGGCGCTGATGTTCAGAAACACGTTGTTGAATACAACCGGATTCACGCTTTGGGTCACTTCCCGCCGGTCGCCGCTGAAACGG
>PXAS01000479.1 GCA_003565815.1 PVC group bacterium | reverse complement strand
GAATTCGTGTTGTGATCGTCCTCAGTCCGCATCCCATTTTTGCAGAATATGCAGTAATTCTTCCAGACGTTCGGGGGCGGATTTTTGGTAGAGGCGGGGGAATTTGGCGCCGCGCATGAGATAGTTGCCGTTTCGGGTGAGCATGATTTTTTGTTCGCGGACATCCACTTCGCGGATGTCGAGACGGTTGGCGGCGATACGGATGCGGGCCAGCATGAGGAGATTGGAAACGGGACGGGGCATGCGCCCGAAACGGTCCTGCAGTTCTTCTTCGAGCGCCCGCACGTCATCGGGGCTGCCGAGTCCGGCGATGCGCCGGTAGATTTCCACCCGCAGGGACTCGTCCTCGATATAGCCGACGGGCAGGGAACAGGCGGATTCGGGGTCGCGGGCATCGGGTTTCATGTCGAGAAAATCCACCCGGACCTTGACGTCCACGATTTTTTTGGGCGGCAGCTTTTTGAGGCTGCGGATGCTTTGCTCGAGGAGCTGACAATAGAGATCGAAGCCAATGTCGGCGATGTGGCCACTTTGTTCGCTGCCGAGCAGGTTGCCGGCGCCACGAATTTCGAGATCGCGCATGGCGATTTTGAAGCCGGAGCCGAGGGCGGAATATTTTCGGATGACGCGCAGGCGTTCACGGGCAACGGCTTTGATGCCGCCGTCCCCGGGGAGGAGCAGGTAGCAGTGGGCCTGGTGCTTGTAGCGTCCCACCCGTCCGCGCAATTGGTAGAGTTCGGCGAGGCCGAAGCGGTCGGCGCGGTCGATGATCATGGTGTTGACGTTGGGCATGTCGACACCGCTTTCGATGATGGTGGTGCAGAGGAGGACGTCGGCCTCGCCTTCGGCGAATTTGCGCATGATTTCCTCGAGGCGGCGTTCGGGCATTTGCCCATGTGCGGTGACGATGCGAGCCTCGGGGATCCGGGCTTCGAGCTGTTGGGCGAGCCGATGGATGCTCTGCACGCGGTTGTGCAGGAAAAACACCTGGCCCTCCCGGTTGAGTTCGCGCAGGATGGCGGGGCGAATGACGTCGTAGTCGAAGGGATGAACCTCCGTATGGACGGGCAGGCGTTCCCGGGGGGCGGTTTGGATGCTGCTGACGTCGCGGGCGCCGGTGAGGCTGAGGTAGAGGGTGCGGGGAATCGGCGTGGCGCTGAGGGTGAGCACGTCCACGAGGCGGCGCATTTCCTTGAGGGTTTCCTTGTGGCGCACGCCGAAGCGCTGTTCCTCGTCGATGATCACGAGTCCGAGGTCCTTGAAGCGCACGTCTTTGGAGGTGACGCGGTGGGTGCCGATGACGATGTCGATTTCGCCGCGCCGGAGGCGGGCCACGATTTCGCGTTGTTCCAGGGGGGTGCGAAAGCGGCTGAGCATCTCCACGCAGACGGGAAAGGAAGCCATGCGCTCTGCAAACCCCTGATAGTGCTGCAGGGCGAGAATGGTGGTGGGGACGAGGACGGCCACCTGCTTGCCGTCCATGACGGCTTTGAACGCGGCCCGCATGGCCACTTCGGTTTTGCCGTAGCCGACGTCGCCGCAGATGAGCCGGTCCATGGGCTTGGTGCTTTCCATGTCGGCTTTGACGGCGGCGATGGCGTTTTCCTGGTCGAGGGTTTCGGTGAAGGGAAAGGTGGCCTCGAATTCCGCCTGCCATGGCGTATCGGCGGAAAACGCATGCCCGGGCAGGGTTTCGCGGATGGCTTGGGTTTCGAGCATTTGCGCGGCCAGATCGCGGACCGCCCGTTCGGCGACCACCTTTTGCCGCATCCAGCGTTCTCCCCCGAGTTTGTGGGGTTCGGGGGTGACCCCGCTGCCGAGTCCGGCATAGCGGCTGAGCAGGTGGGCCTGTCCCACGGGCAAGTGGAGTTTGGCCCCTTCCGCATATTCGATGGAGAGGACTTCCTGTTTCTGTCCGGCAAAATCGATTTCGTAGAGGCCCAGATATTTGCCGATGCCGTGATCGAGATGCACGACCCAGTCGCCGGGCTGGATATCGCTGAGTTCGGTCACCCGGGCGCCCGCCGCCCGGGCCCCTTTGCGGGTGGGGGAGTGGGCGTCGTATTTGTTGCGGAGATGTTTGCGGATGCCATAGACATCGCTTTCGGCCACCACGCTGAGGCGCAGGGCGGGAAAGCGAAACCCCTCGGCGATCATGCCGTGGACGAGGTGGATGCGTTCCCGGGGACGAAGTTGTTCGCCATAGACTTCCTCGAAGCGGGACCGGGAGCCTTCGGTGTTGAAGGCAAACACCACCGTCCACCCGTCTGCGGCGCGCTCGCATTCGGCTGCGATCAAGCCCTGCCGGGCGCGTTCGATCTGCTCGGATTCGGGGCCGGAAGACAGCGGGGCGGAGAGGCCGACGCAGGGCGGAAGGTCGATCTCCATGCGAAGGCCGGACAGGGCGTCACCGCTGCGAACGATCCCGCCGCCGGCGCGGCTTTCGATGAGCGCGTAAAATTCGTCCGGATCGAGGCTTTGATCGGTATCGCCGGAGGCGGCCTTAAGGTCGGCAAACAATTCGGCGTGTTGGTGGATGGCATCGGCCTCGAAGAGAATCCAGCGGGTGTTTTCGGGCAGATAATCGGCGAGGGTGGCGGTGGCGGGACGGCTTTCGGAGCCCTCGTGCGCGGGAAGGATTTCGACCGACGCCATGCGGTCAAGCGAACGCTGGCGGGCGGGGTCGAAGGCGCGGAGGGAGTCCACTTCGTCCCCGAAAAAATCGATGCGCAGGGGATAGGGGAGGTTGGGGGGCCAGAGATCGATGACGCCGCCGCGTTTGGCGGCTTCGCCTTTGTCCATGACTTCTGGCTCGAAGCGGTAGCCCGCCTCCAACAGATGTTCGCAGAGGGGTTCCATGGCGAGGATGGCGCCGGTTTGAATGTGGAGAATCTCTTGCCGGAGTTCGGCGGGCGCGGGAACCCGCTGCATGAGCGCCTGCACGTTGGTCAGGACTTGAAGGGGTCTGTCCCCGTCGTGCTCCCGAGAGTTTCCGGCGGAATGGAGGAGGGTTTGCAG
>PXAS01000391.1 GCA_003565815.1 PVC group bacterium | reverse complement strand
GGGCAGGGTTGCACGGAGTTTTATAATAAGTTCTTAGCACCAGGAGTTATACGAATATTCTTGTCAACTTGACTCGCTATGAACCCCAATCGGTATTTTTCATACTCGTAATCGTACTCGTAATCGTAATCGAAACCCAAAACCGGTTTTTCGAGCACAATTAGGATCAGGATTACGATTACGAATGCGGTTCCCGTTCTGCGGAAATTTTGATAAACCATTCCCTTGGAATTAGATAACTCCGAGAACTTTTCAACCCTGGCTTTGGGGGGTGGGTTCCACCCGATGGACGGTGGATAGGATTTTGCCGTCCCGGGTGAGGGTTTCCAATTCGGCCCCTTTTTCCAGGTCGGTCAAGGCCTCGATGACGCCGCCGCCGGCGGTTCGGGTGATGCTGAAGCCGCGGCGCAGGACTTGATAGGGGTTGAAGGCGTTGAGTTGACGTTCCTGACGTTCCAGCCGGTTTTGGGCGTCCCGAAGGGATTGCTCCATGGTCCGGAGGCGGAGGCCGTCCAAATCGTCCAGGCGGCGTTGGGCCTCGCGCAGGCGGTGTTCCATGAGATGCCGCAAGGTGAGGTTTTGTTCCGCCAGTTTGCGCTGGGGTTCGGTGGCGCGGCGGCGCAGGGCCTGCCGCATGCGGTCGTCGAGGCGCTCCAATTGCTGGCGGCGGGCGGCCACCAAATGACGGGGTTCGTGGAAGAGTTTGTGTCCCTTGGCCCGTGACAGCCGGTTTTTGAGTTGCAAGAGGCGTTGGTTGAGGGCGGAGGCGAGGCGCTGTTCCATGCGGGAGACTTGGAATTCGAAGTCCTGTTTGCGCCCGATCACCAGTTACGCCGCCGCCGAAGGGGTGGGGGCGCGGGCATCGGCCACGAAATCGCTGATGGTGAAATCGACTTCATGGCCGACGGCCGAAATGACGGGAATTTCCGATTCGTATATCGCCCGGGCGACGGATTCCTCGTTGAAGCTCCAGAGGTCTTCCAGGCTGCCGCCGCCGCGTCCGACGATCATCACGTCCACCATGCGTTGCTCGTTGAAAAAGCGGATGGCGGCGGAGATGCCGCGGGCCGAGCCATCGCCCTGGGCCATGACCGGCGCCAGAATCAGGTGGCGGTCGGGATAGCGGCGGGTGAGCACTTGCAGAATATCCCGCACCGCCGCGCCGGTGGGGGAGGTGACGATGCCAATGCGCCGGGGCAGGACGGGGAGCGGTTTTTTGGCGGACGCATCGAAAAGGCCTTCCTTTTTGAGGCGGGCCTTGAGTTCCTCGAAGCGTTTTTGCAGATCGCCCGCGCCCGCGTCTTCGGCCTGTTCCACGAGCACTTGGATCTGGCTGCCGCGCTCGTAGGCGGTAATGAGGCCGTAGACGCGCAGTTTCATGCCGTCGCGGGGCAACAATGCCCCCGGGGGGCGCCGGCCCTTGAACCAGGCGGCCTGGATTTGGCTGGTTTCGTCTTTGAGGGTGAAGTACACGTGCCCGGAGTTGGGGGTGCTCACGTTGGAGCATTCGCCCTCGATCCAAAGCCGTCCGATTTGGCCTTCCAGCAGACGCCGGACCCGCGCGGTGATTTCGCGGACCCCGACGACTTTGCGGTCGAACGGTCCCTCAGCCATGGAAGGGAATCCGCAGGCGTTCCACGGCCGTGGCTTTGCCGCCATGGGCTTCGCAGGTGACGATGATGCCCTCCAGGGTCACGTCGCCTTTGGCGGGTTCGAAGCGGGCGGGCAGGCCGGTGAGGAAGCGCTTGAGCACCGCCTCTTTTTCGCAGCCGATGATGGAATCGTTGGAGCCCGTCATGCCCGCGTCGGTCAGATAGGCGGTATGGTTTTTGAGGATGCGCTCGTCCGAAGTCTGCACGTGGGTATGGGTGCCGACCACGGCGGTGACGCGTCCGGCCAGGTAATGTCCCATGGCCATTTTTTCGGAGGTGGCCTCCGCGTGCATGTCCACGAAGGTGGGAATGTTTTTGGGAAGCTGGTTGAGAATCAAGTCCGCTTTGCGGAACGGACAATCGTAGGGATTGAGAAACACGCGACCGATCAGGTTGATGACATTGAGTTTTCCCGCCCCGGTGTCCACGGTGACGAAGCCCTTGCCCGGGGTGCCGGGCGCGAAATTGGCCGGACGGATGATGCGGGACTCCTCGTTGAGGTAGGGCATCACCTCCCGTTGGTCGTAGGTGTGGTCGCCGAGGGTGATCACATCCGCGCCCGCTTCGAAAAATTGTTTGGCGATTTTGGAGGTGATGCCCTTGCCGGCGGCGGAATTTTCGCCGTTGACAATGATGACGTCCACGCGCCGTTCACGTTTCATGGGAATGGCCACCTCCAAAAAGGCCTGCCGTCCCGCCGACCCCATAATATCGCCTACAAAAAGTATTTTCATGGACTACTCCTAACAGATGACCGGGCGGATGCAAGCCGGAGCCCCTTTCAAAGTGGAGAAATTCTTGGGTTTGTAGGCTTGTCTTTCCGCTTCTGATACATATCAAAAACGGAATGATCGTCTTTTTGCACATTCAAAAATGTGCGGGAAATGCGCTGCTCGATCTGCTTCAGGCGCATATCTCTCCGCGCCGTTGTCTGAAAGCCCACTTGTTGCATCCGGGGGCGCCGGAATTGCGCAAACCGGTCAGTGCTTATCGCTTGATCGCGGGACACAACACCTATGAGGACATTCAGGCCCTGGGCGTGGAAAACCCGCAATGGATCACTCTGTTGCGGGACCCGGTGGCCCGGGTGGTCTCTTTGTATGATTTCTGGCGTTCGCATCATCCGGACTATATCGAGGCCCACGATCTCAAGGGGCCCCGTTTGGCGCGCGCGATGGACTTGGCGGATTTTCTGGACTGCGAGGACCCTGTGGTGCGCACCAATGTGTGCAACGGGCAGGCGGGTCAGTTTCTCAATGGCTTGCGGGAAGAAGTGAAGTTGCCGGAAGACGTGTTTTTGGAGAAGGTCACGGGCCGTTTGGAGGGCTTTGCCTGGGTGGGGGTCGTGGAAGCGTTCGACGACTCCC
>PXAS01000104.1 GCA_003565815.1 PVC group bacterium | reverse complement strand
TTCAACAAGAGCCTCCACCCGGTTGGGGTCCCCCGCCTGCGCGGCCACTCCTTCGTTCAGCAAACGGTCCGGCTTTTCAAAGTCGTCCGGCTGACCATCAGTGCCCATCAGTCCGTCCCGGCCATAGAGCACCCACAAAAGCCCTTTGAGTATCGTGGTCTTGCCAAAGCCATTCTCCGCATGAACAATGGTCACATTACGGTCCCGCACATCCGAGAACACCAGCTCTTGGCGTCCCTTGAACTGGCGGAAATTTTCAAAGACAAGTCTTTCTAAAATCATCGGATAATCCGTTTCACGTGGTCATAGATATTCTGGTGGATGTGCGGACGGCGTTGCTTGTGCATCACCTTCCGCTCTTCCTCCAAAACGGTTTTAATGAGTTTCTTCAAATCATCCGGGGTATCTTGGAAGACCTGTTGGGCTCGGGTGTATTGTATTTTCTGTTTATGTGGTTCTGACATATGAGGGTTTATGGTGTTTCAATGAAAATGGGCCTAGGATTGCATTGCAAAAAATTATCTGTTCTAGTAAAAGGTTTTTCTTATGGATCCACAGGTCATCGTGTAGTCTTTGGACATCATGTCTACTTGCGTCAATATAAACTCGAATCGTTACTGATCATGTTGAAAAAGCCATAATTCATGCTTAAAGTTTGCTTGTCAAGCAAAATGGTCTATGGCTGTGGGTGCGATAACAAAATAGTAGATTTCCGCAGATTTTTCTCTACGGCTTTTGGGAGCAGGCTATCACGAAGTTGGATGAAACTGGCTGCGATTTATGGAACTGGTTCATTGTGCTGTAAAATTCAAAAAACATGTGATGGAGAGCAATATCGTCCAGGGGTAGGTCTATAAAATAGGATTGAATCGTTATAGGAGCTTGTTTCCAAGCCCACTATTATTCAGTTCGAGTGCGTGTTCTTTTGGATCTTTTGAATAAGAATCTCTAAAGTCGCACTAGATACAAACGATACTTTCTCCTGAGCGGTGCGGTCGCGAAATGCTCTAAGCATATCAACGATCACGTGGTCATTCCATGATATTTTTTCCGATTTGGCTATTCGCCTCATAAGAGTAGTCCAAATTTCATCGAAATTTACTGAAACAGGGATCTGGCTGAACCAATCAATGCGGGATGAATCCAACAATCCGAGACACACGCCTAGTGCAACCGTGTTGACCCCGACTTCTGCTGCCGCTTGTGTTTCGCCTAAAATATGGTTCGCCCGCACCCAGGAAACTGAGCCGCTCTCTTTTGCATAACGATATACAACCATTGCCTGAATAAAATCTGGTACGTCGTAGCTGCGTTGCTGAAACCAGGAGGGGTTCAATCTAAAGTGGCAATAGAGCTTACGTTCTCTGAGTTCAAATTGCTCCAGATCAACTTGCTCGGGCCAGTCTGATGGTGACACAATCGAATGGAATGCGTCGCAAAGCTCTTCGCCCATAACATCTGATAACTTGCGATGCCATCTCATTTCCTGTTCAAAGTCCCACAAAGGAAATAAATCAGATGCGGCATCTAAAGAACGCCGCACAAAAGTGTACGCACGGACATTTAAAATATTCATGGCCTTTGATCGAGCCTTCTTTAATTTTTTTGGAAATTTCTTGAAGTCGCGAACCCCAAAGAGACCCGGTGATAGTCGAATAAGTTCAGTTTCCTGTAGGACCATCGGAATTATTGATGTTTCCGCAAGATGTTCAGTGGCCTGATTGTCTTTTGCTGCTTGAGCTAATTCGGTGCTTGTGAAGGGCCATATCTCCATGGCAATTTTTATTAACGTTTCATACGTTCCCTCAGACACGAAACTGGAATCCTCATCTTGCTTTATATCGAAAGCGGGAAGTTCAGGCAGGCTCAAGGGTGATTTAAAGCATTGCAGCGGAACAAAATATGATGGCGTAGCGGCAAAGAGTGTGGGTGTGCAATCCAATGCGATGCGAAATAAGCGAAACTGCCGACGATCTGCTTGTGGCAGTAAAAGATTCATGGCCTCTTGCTTAGTTGAGAAATATACCATTTTCTCTAATAACCTGGCATGCAAATATATAGCGCGCCGTGCCCGTGTGTACCCGGAACCTTTCGCCAACAGGTAATTTCCTTTCAGTTCGCACTGACCTTGTAGAATTCCGATTGAAATTCCCAGCATGACCGACCGTTCAGAGAAGCTTTGTTTAAGCAAGTCCAAATGTGCGGGGAGGTTCTTAAAGTTCCTGTAGACTGAAACACCTTCCGCAAATTCCTTACGTGAACCCAAAAACCAACCCTTTCCATTTCGAATGAAGAGTGACGACAGCCATTTGTCAACGCTTTGTTTTCTAAGAAAGATGTGCAAAACGACCTCACGAGACATATCCTCTGCGATAGATTGAACATCAGAATCGAGAAAGTGCATTCGTCCCTGATGATATTGGCTCCTTAGCGTCTCCGCAAAAGCCACTGCTGAACGTTCGAAAGTCCGGGACAGAGACGATTCTTTCATATGCCGCCGGATTTCAGTCTCTAGCTGACGAACCCTCTCACGAGTAACCCCTAACTCCTCACCAAGTTCCTCTAGGGTGGGTTTTTCGATTGGAATTAACACGCGCTTTTCAAACACCACAGCTTGCTTATCCTTCAGAGCTTCGAAACAAGGGTGCTTGTCGAGCGATACCGCTATGTGTTCCGAATGCTTTTCTAAGGCATTCGTATTCTGTGAAGTTGCCAAACTCGCCAAGCTGCCGATGATAGCTTGAGCCTTTTTTGTCGTAAAGTGGGTGAATAGCTCTTCCAACGATAAATTGATACATTCGCGGACGGTCGCGTCATGATCCTTCCCCTTGTTTGGCCACTTAAATCCGGCATCATGAGCGATATAGCTAATAGAGATATTGTCTTCGATCGGCTTAAGTTTTTTACATAACCACGCCCACTGCCTCTTTGAAATTAATAAAGGATCGTCACGTCCGTTCGCTACATCTGAGAGACCCTGATCATGAGATTCAGTTAATAGACTGGCGTTCTCCAATGCATAAGAAACTAATTGGAAAATCGCATTAATCTTGTTTTTACCCATATGGGGTATTTTTAACAAATCTTCATAAGTTTTGTTAACACAGTCCCCAATTGACAAGCCTACAAAGTACTTTGTTCGAGTGGGCCATGCGATCTTTTGTCTTTGGGCTAAATGCGCCAAAGACAAAGAGTATAACTCCTCAGGAATTTGTTCCGCTAGCTTCACCCAATCATTTTCTTGCATACGACGATTTCCCTATGTCAGAAAATATCCAGCACTTAAATCTGTAGAGGCCCTGTATCATTATCTCCTTGTTCCGTGCCCTTTTCTTGCTGAATCCAGAACAGTCCTAATATAGTGATTATGCGTTCTCGAATAATTTTTTGGTATTCTTTTTGTAGCTGATCTGTTGTCCACTCATCAATTTCATTTCGTTCGGCCAGGGTGGGTGCGAAATAATTATTGTGAGTTTCCAACGTACTCTTTAACCTAGAGCATTCAGTGCTGCAAAGCCATTGAGTTTGTGCATTTTTTGCGGATATGGCTTGATATACGGCTCTTGGCGTAAGATAGCCTTCTCCTGTCTCAGAGGAAATTGTGCATTCTTGCATCTTCGCATAACGAACACCCACGTAACCTATCCATAATAGTGCTTCAATAGCATCTTCGCTTTTCCGATTTACCATAATCCGGTTAGTTGAAGGGTGTGTTGCAATGCCTGCCCAAAGACAATCAACAGGTTTAAGTGGTGCTTTGGAAAGAACCCTCAATAAATCGGCATTGTATAGCCTATTTGTAAACCCAAGAAAATCATTTATACCTCCTAAACGACCGCGTTCCTCTGGTGTAAACGAAAGTGCCATCCGTTTACCAATACGAAGCAAGGATTTTTGAAATATCGTCTTAAAACCCCATTGCTCCCCAAGTTCTGATGGACCAGCGCACTTGATATTTTGAATAGCCCTTTCATGCTGCCCAAGCGCGATATTCTGCCAGTCTTCCCCGTGTTCATGTTTTAAAACGCCATCAAGATGCTGACGGGCTGACTTCGGTTGGGAGTGATATTGGGCGAATTCACCTGTAATCAAGTTATGTTTACGTGCGTAGCCCAATAGCTTGGCGTATGGTTGGAATTTAGTAAGAATTTCAAGGATCCATGGAGAATATCTTATACGAAACCCTTCGACTGCAACTGGCAAATATGAAGGTGGTATACCAATGAATGGGCGGATAGGTTCAGGATCATTTTCATCTGACCCCGAATCAAAGTAGTCTGCCCTGTAGTGCTCAAGAAGGCTCCGTTCTTCGGTCGCAGCTTCACCATTTTCTCCAATCGTATCTATCTCAACGATTAATTTACCGTCATTTCTCGTTGATAACTTATTCTCTACAGTTCTAATATAGTTTGCTACATGGTTTTTACTCATTTGGTTGCTGGGCAGAGTTAAGTCAAGCAAATCCCCGACAGCCAAATGTAAGTTAACCAAAGAATTAAGGAAATAGCGTTGATCAAATCTGTTATTCGCCTCTCGCCATCGAAGTAGCGATAACGGAAGCAGTGTATCGTGATCCTCACAGGTCCCAGGGGTAACAAGCGCACGGGCACATAGAGATTCCAGGCTGCGATCATCCAGTACGATCTGTGTAGCTTGGTCAACCTCTTTTGCATTTTTGTTTAAATCTGTAAATATCTCACGAGCAACACCTTTAATGTTTGAAAGATCATCAATGTCATTAGCCACAAATCCAGCTTTTTCATGTAGAAGTAGAAATATTATTGAAATCCTGGTTGGTTTCATAAATTCTGTTAGGCTATTGTTGCGATCTTGCATCCATAGCTTTAGCGCGTGTAATCGGTGTTGCCCGTCCACGGCAACGGCATCGACATGGCCTTCATCCCATCGTAATCGTGCTAAATTAGCCGCAGGTGCTCGAACATACTGAACCCCTCCAAAAGTTTTGCGCTCAAATGTTGCAAAACTGTTGTCAAAATCGGAGCTGCCTTCTGCTGGTATTTCAGGATTGTTGTTTTGGTAATCTTCAAAATCCGGTAGAATGACGCCGGAAAAGTCTTTCGGAAAAAGTGCGACTGTTATACTATTAAAAAACTTTAACTTATTATGAACGTTTAAATAACCATCCACAATTTCTCTGCGAACACGATTAGGGTCGATTTCTCGCTGGAAGAGTTCTTGCAAAGTGTACTTGTTGTCAAGCGAGGGCGCTACCTCTTCATGAGTTTTCAGCTCTTTTGTGGCGCGAGGGATATCCATGAGAGTTGAGAAATAGGGAACAGTCACATCTGCTGTAAGAGTAAACTGGCCATGCATTCCGTATAGTGGCTTGTTGTATTTCTGCTCGTTCAGATCAGTGTCTGAACTAATATTCATGAAATTACTCATTATTATCCAATCCTTAAGTTGAAGTGTGGTTGAAAAAGTCTTGAGAAAACTTCTTCAAAAAGTATCTCTGAGTCAAATCCTTTCAAATCTTTAGGCAGTGGTTCTACTGGCACAATGAGTAGGCACGTTTCCTCGATGTTTATTTCTGCTTCCTCTAGGCGAGTACTCAATGAACTTCCGTATTCGAGGTGCTCGAGTGTTCTTTTTCTCAGATCCTCAGATTTCCCTATGTACAAAGGTGTTTGGAATAGAACTGAAAATCCTAGTATTGTGGTAAGCTGTTTCCGAAAACTATCATGTTCAATGGCTAACTTAATATCTTTCGATTTACCTGCGGGAAGCCGAGTTTTTGACTCGATTGTTACGTCAAGGTATGGAGCCACAGTCCCGCTACGTGCGGGAAATTTTTTTTTGGAAATGTCAGCCGTAAGACTCTCCCAAAATTCATTGGGACTATCTGGGTAGTCGTAGGTTCGAAACCAAAAATATACACCAGGAGTATTTTCAGGCATCCGTTCTACCGCATCTTTAGGGCCTGCCGGAAAATGTGAAAACTTAAAAAGTTGAGCCCATGGCTCATCTTTGTCGCCTAGCGATATTATTGCCTGATCAAAATTCATGTATTTTATCTCGTCTTTTGTCGAATTATTTTGGCTACCTTTTTGACTCTTTTATAAAAAAAACCAAATTCGTTCATGATAGCAGATTCAATGTATTTTGGACTTCTTTAAGTAAACTTAACGCCTCCGGTCCATTTTCCGCCGTATGGCAAAACTCCTCAATTCGTTTCAGTTCTCGTTGAAAAAGGGCTCGCTCCATATTGAAGGTTTGGTCGTCAACATAATCGTCTATTGCTGTGGGTACGATAACAAAATCGTAGATTTCCGCGAATTTTTTGCCTTCGGCTTTTCGGAGCAGGCGCCCGCGGCGTTGGACGAACTGGCGGGGATTGGTGGAACTGGCGAGGAGAAACCCCATGCGGAGGTCGGGGAGATCGATGCCTTCATCGAGACAGCGGATGGCGACCACGCCATCCAGAAAGCCGTTGGAGAGGTCCCGAAGGATCTCCTCACGTTCTGCGGGTGTTTCACGGTAGGTGAAGTTACGC
The DNA here is from genome assembly GCA_003565815.1 of PVC group bacterium. GTDB lineage: Bacteria > Verrucomicrobiota > Kiritimatiellia > SS1-B-03-39 > UBA6053 > PXAS01. The sequence goes on along the minus strand of PXAS01000104.1, from coordinate 6,736 downwards.
ACCCTTAAACCGTGCTTTTCCCCCAGCAGCCGGGCCACGGCCTGGATCTGGCGGACATCTTCATCCCTGATTTTGTCGCTGGTGGTGCCGTCCCCACAGTAAAAAATCGCTTGTTTGGGTTTTTCGGGCAGAGTCTTGAGCAGCTCATCCAGCACGGTGATCTTGTTTTCCGCCCCGGCGAGAAGGCGTGAACGTTTGATCAGCAGGTTCATGGCGCTTTGGTTGAGTTCCGGGTTTTTCTCCCCGGCGGCCAGCAGGGGGCCAAGCTTGGTGGTGATTTCGGCGTATTGCTGGGCTTCTTCGTCGGTCAGATTGACCAAGAGTGGGTGATATCGGTACCGACACAGCCGCCCCTCGGCAATGGCCTGTTGAATGCCGTATTCATAAATGATGTCCCCAAAATAATCGAGCACCGCCGCGGTTCCCTCCGGATCGAGATGTCGTTCCGGCGTGGCGGACAGTCCCAAACGCAAATGGATGCCTTGGGGTAACGTGTTGCTGATGGTTTTGCCGCCCAGATTATGGACCTCATCGGCAATGAGCAAATGGTGTTGTCTGGCACCACCCGCAACGTGGGGGCGGAGATAGCTTTGAAACGCATCGCTTTGGAACGTCGCGTTGGTGGTTACGATGGCATGTACACGCGTCATGCCATGGTTGAGCCGTTGGTACCCCTCCTCGAAACGGGGCTGCCAGCGGTTTTTGTCTTCATAGCAGGCCAGGGGGCGCAAACCGAACGCGGCCATTTCCCGAATCCATTGCTTGCAGAGGTTCAGATATGGACAAACCACGATCAACACCATGGGGGTGTTTTTTTCCGCGACCTTGCTGGCGAGCGTCAGGGCGGTGACCGTTTTGCCGGTACCCGTGGCCATTGCGAAGATTCCTCTGCCGCCCGCCTTGCTCCAAGCCTGGATGGCGGTCTTTTGATAATCCCGCAGATCAAATCCCCTCGGCGGGCCAAACCGGCCCGCTCCACTGGTTTCGCTTGGCAAAAGGTTTTTAAATCCCTCTGGCGGGTGATCGAGATCCCGGTACGCTTCCAAAAGTTCCCGTCCAGCCTCCGAGAATTCCAGGGTTCGCAGTCCAGGGGTTTGGTTTTCCCACAACGCCTCAAAATCCGCGATTTTCCCCTCCACACGGCCATCGGGATCGCTCCAGGAGCGGAAAACCTCCAGGCTTTCAAAATTCTCAACCAATCCCCCGGCGGTTTCGTTGGCGGATCCAGTAAAGGCCACATGATCTCCCCCCTCATCCGAGAAGATCCCGGTTTTCTCATGAAATAGCCCACGGGTGATCTGGCCTGAGCTATTCATGCGCAACGCGAGACGGATATCCAGATATCCGGCGGCGGAGAGCCAGGCCAGGGCATTGAGTCTGTCACGAACCAGTGCGTTCTCGACATCCGTCAGCGCTTTGGCGGAAATGGACTGCAAGAGCGCCACAGATCGGTCTTTCGCGTTTTGCAGGGCCTCGACATCAGCGGGTTCCAGATACGGGGACACAACCAGCCGCATTCTTCCCCCCTGGGTGACCAGCTTGGCAACCCCCCTGGCCGCCAGCGCGAGCCCATGGCTGCTGAAATAACCCGCCGCCCGCCGGTACAGGAGCGACTCCCCCAGACAGGGCACAAATAAATCGTTCACCAAGTCGTCGCGACCCGTGCGATATGACGTTTTTATGCTTAGATCTTGTAACATGCTTTGGGAAAATTTATTTCAAAACCGACTTACCATCAACTTTGAGAACATGTTAATCAAGCTTATTCCTAAAATACCTGTTGCAATGTGTGATCCCATTTCCAGCACCAAAAGTGGCCAAAGTAAAGAGTTGTTCGTTCATGATTCCTTTAATTTTATTGGTATATCCGCAATAGTTGTCAACCTATGGGTGTTTTCAGAAAGAAGTTGACCATGGAGAAATGGTAGGCGGAATGAAAAGAATGCACAAGCTTGAATTCCGGAAATTTCAAACAGGATGGATGGGGAGGGTTCAAATGGGGAAAGGGGAAAACATGTGGGAGGAGTGCGACCCCGTTAGGGTCGGCAAATGTGGGCGGGGTCCGTTTCCCGGGGCGTTGCCGCCGGGCTTATGGGTGGGACCCCGTTGGGGTCCAGATCTCAAAGGATCAAGCGGTTTCCGAGTACGGCTGATTTTTTCCGTTGCCTTCCGAGCGCGGAAAGCAGATTTTCTGTCCAAAATTTTCTTCTGTTCCTCCGGTTTCACATTCAGTGATTATTTTGAACAGAAGAACGCAGACGACGCAGAGAAGGTAAAGGTGTCGGGTTGTTGTCCCCTCCCTCCTTCTACGTTCGATGTTCGACGTTCGCCTTCTACGAATATCTCTTATCAGTTGTCCGGCGCAGCCATCCGTTGGTATCACTTCTCTTTTCGGTTGCAGATAAAATCCGCGTCAAGTATCCAGCTGCGGCACTTTTTTCACGGCCCGCTCCAGTTGCGCGGCCACGTCGTCGGACAAATCCTTGCGGAGGCGTTGGTTTTTGTCCTGAATTTGGTGAAACTTGATGTAGCGTTTGACCCGCGGGGAGGCTTTCATGCCCAAAAATTTCAGTGCCCGGGCCACGGTTTTCTGGGGATGGGCGAGCAGGTCGGCGTAGGCGAGCGAGAGCCAGTCTTCGTCGGGGATGTCCTGGAATTCCTGTTTGTAGCGTTCGTGCCACCAGCGCACCATCACGCCGGCGAAATTCAGGGGGGTGTCCGCCAAATCATCGAAACGCGCCCGCAAAGGATCCGGCATGATGCCCTTCCACGCCTCCCGTTCCGTCCAAAGGGTTTCCTCCGAGGTTTTTTCCCAGGATTTCGCCAGGCGGAACGCCACCGAGCGCGGATCGCGCTGGAGTTGGATGAATTTGGCTTCGGGAAAAACCTTGCGCAACATCGCCACCCGCGGCCATTCATTGTACTGGGCCACGAAAAAATCCTTGTTCTGCAGTATCTGGATTTCGTTCACCGCGTCCAAACAGCGTTTGGCTTCCTCGTCACTCACATCTTCCGGGCCGGGAATGCGGGGCGCCTTGGGGTCCACCTTGAAGCCGGACAGGTAATGTTCCCAAAAGTCCGTGTCCTCGGCGGGATGGGGGAGGCGTTTGACGTGATAGCGGCGTTCGAACCAGTATTCGCCCAGGAGCGGCCAGTCGAATTGTCGGTTTTTTCCCGACAAGCCCAATTTTTCCGGGGCGGCGTTGACTTTGTTGGACACCCAGGCGAAATCCGGTTGCCCGGTGATCAAATCCAGCATCACCCGGCTCCCCGAGCGGGGGGCGCCGACTAAAAACACCCGCTGGTTCATATCCGGTTCATTCCCGGGGTTCGAATTGAAAAACGTGACGAATTTTGCATGAGGAAAGAAATGTACACGCTAGTTCAAGCTTTGTCAGCCCCAAAATTCGCCAATCATTTGATGCCCAAGATTGACAATTCCCCTGTGAATCCATTAGGAACGTCCCTCCCGTTCACCTTTACCGGACAAATGACATGATGACCTCTTCCGACGTACGCCAAAGTTTTCTCGATTTTTTCACCTCCAAGGGCCACCATATTGAGCCCTCGGCCTCCTTGCTGCCCAGCTCGCCGAACCTGCTGTTCACCAACGCGGGCATGAATCCCTTCGTCCCTTATTTTCTGGGAGAACGCGACGCGCCGCATTCGCGGGTGGCCGACACGCAAAAGTGCATCCGCGCGGGCGGCAAGCACAACGATTTGGATGACGTCGGGTACGACACCTATCACCAGACCTTTTTCGAAATGCTCGGCAACTGGTCCTTTGGCGATTATTTCAAGGAGGAGGCCATCGAATGGGCCTGGGAGCTGTTGACCCGGGTTTGGGGATTTCCCAAGGAACGTCTCTACGCCAGCGTTTACCAGCCCGACGAGGGAGATCCGGCCGAATTCGACCAGGAGGCTTATGATTACTGGAAGGCGATTTTCGAGCGGGAAGGTCTGGACCCCGCCGAACGCATCGTGCGCGGCAACAAAAAGGACAACTTTTGGATGATGGGAGACACCGGCCCCTGCGGACCCTGTTCCGAAATCCACATGGACCTGACCCCGGACGGGAACAGCGGCGGCAAACTCGTGAACGCCGACGATCCCTGGTGCATTGAGATTTGGAATCTGGTGTTTATTCAATACAACGCCAATGAGGACGGCGGTTTTCAACCCCTTTCCGCGCGGCACGTGGACACCGGCATGGGCTTCGAGCGCGTGGCCGGCATTTTGGCCACCACAAAAGGGTTTACCGACTTCACCCGCCCCCCCAGCAACTACAACGCCGATCTCTTCACGGGAATTTTCGACACCCTCTCCGGCATGTGCGGCCTGCAATACGGCGCCACCCTGCCCGTCGATCCCCGCCATCCCACCGACGCCGAAGCCCGGGACATTTGTTTCCGCGTTTTGGGCGATCATATCCGCACCCTCTGCCTGGCGGTGGCCGACGGCATTCTGCCCGGGAACGAAGGACGCAACTACGTCCTCCGCCGCATTCTGCGTCGCGCGGTCATGTACGGACGCCGTCTGAACCTCGAACCCGGCTTTTTCACCGCCCTGGCCGAACCGGTCATCGAAACCCTTGGGCCCGTGTTTCCCGAACTTCGGGAAAAGGCCGAGGTGGTGCGCAAAGTCCTCCGCGCCGAGGAATCCGCGTTCGACCGCACCATTGACCGCGGCATCAATCTTTTTGCCTCCATCGCGGACCAGACCGAAGGGCGCATTTCCGGCACCGACGCCTTTACCCTGTACGACACCTACGGCTTTCCGCTCGATCTCACCGAAATTCTCGCCCGCGAGCGCGGGTTGGAAGTGGATTTCGAGGGCTTTGAAGCCGCCATGCAGGCCCAGCGTCAGCGGGCGCGCGACGCGCAGAAAAAAAGTGTGATCAAAGTGGCCGACGGCGGGGAAGGGGAAGCCACCCGCTTCGTGGGCTTTGACCCGGACACCTGGGAAAACCACGCCGCCAAAGTGTTGGCCGTGGTCGCATCCGGCGATCATCGCTATTTGGTCACCGATTCCACCCCGTTTTACGCGGAAATGGGCGGCCAAATCGGAGATCAGGGCTCGGTAAGCGCCGGAGATCGCGGCGCGAGAATCCTCGATACCGTGAAAGACGATGCCGGACGCCATTTGCACCTGTTGGCGGGGGACGCCGTGTTTTCCGAAGGGGAGGAGGTGCGTTTGACCCTGGACGTGCCCCGTCGGCGGAATATTCAACGGCACCATTCCGCCACCCACATTCTCAACTGGGCCTTGCGCGAAAAGCTCGGTGACCATGTGCGCCAAGCCGGTTCCCATGTGGGGCCGGACCGTTTGCGCTTCGATTTCAACCACTTCCAAGCCTTGACCGCCGAGGAACTCCGGGAAATCGAGCAAGTCGTCAACGAACGCCTCTACGCCGATGAGCCCGTGGTGGATTATGAAGTGCCTTTCGATGAAAAGCCCGGGGACGTGGTGGCCGTGTTCGGCGAAAAATACGGCAACGTCGTGCGTGTCGTGGATATCGGCGGCTGGAGCAAGGAGCTGTGCGGCGGCACCCACGTGGGGCGCGTGGGGGAAATCGGGCAGATCCGCTTGGTGGCGGAAAGCAGCATTTCCGCCGGGGTGCGGAGGATTGAGGCCGTGTGTGCGCACAGTGCCCGGGAATACACCGCCCGCGAGCACGAGCTTTTGCACCGCGTCGCCGGCGAACTGAGCGTCAAACCCGAAGAGGCGCCAATTCGCCTGCACGCGGTTTTGCACAAATTGCGGGAAGTCGAGAAAGAACTCAAGGAACTCAAAGCCGCCTCCGCGCGGGACATGGCCGCCGACTTGACGGCGGGCGTTCAGGATATCCAGGGCGTCAAATTGCTTGCCGCCCGACTGGATGGCGTCGATGCCAACGGACTGCGGGAAGCGATGGACGGATTGCGTCCGAAAATCGATCCCGCCGTCATCGTGCTCGCCGGAATTTCCGAGGGCAAAGTCGTTTTCAACGTGTCCGTGGCCGAAGAATGTCAGGCCCGGGGCGCCCATGCCGGCAAATTGGTGGGACCCATCGCCAAAATGTGCGGCGGCGGCGGCGGCGGCAAAGCCGACCGTGCCCAGGCCGGCGGCAAGGATCCCGAAGCCCTTGCGGATGCCTTGGCTTCGGTTCCCGTGCTCCTGGTCGGGCAACTGCAGGCCTGAGCCATGATCCGCGCCCGGCTCCTCATCATCGGTGGCGGACCCACGGGGCTTGGCGCCGCCACCCGGGCCGGGGAGCACGGCATGGACTGGCAACTTCTCGAAGCCGCCCCTGCGCCCGGCGGCCTGGCCTCTTCCTTTGTTGACGAACACGGCTTCACCTGGGATTTGGGCGGACACGTCCAATTTTCCCATTACAAAACCTTCGACCGGCACATGGACCTCGCCCTCGGTCCCGACGGATGGATCGAACACCGGCGCGAAAGCTGGATTCGCTTCAAAAACCGTTGGGTCCCCTATCCCTTCCAACTCAATCTCCACCGCCTCGATCCCGCCGACCGCGACCGCTGCCTTGCCGGCCTGCAAGCCGCAAACGGGGACAGACCCCTTCAAAAAACCGGGGACAGGCCCCGAAATTTTGGCGAGTGGGTGCGGTCGGTTTTCGGAGAGGGGATCGCGGAATTGTTTATGAATCCCTATAATTTCAAGGTGTGGGCCTGTCCGCTGGAAGGGATGGACCATCATTGGATTGGCGAACGGGTGGCGGTGCCGGAGATGG
>PXAS01000375.1 GCA_003565815.1 PVC group bacterium | reverse complement strand
CGAACGGGCAGTCTGCCGCCCGGAACAGGCTCCGAATTGGGGAAATAGGGTTACACCCCATGGTGAGTTGAGGCGAATCCAGATAGACTGTTCCCCAATGTGTTCCGGTGTTTTCCCAACCCGCGGAACCCTCTCCGGAAAACCAAACCATCCATGTCCTCTCCCTTCTTCCTGAAACCGTTCACCCCAACGAGACGCTTATCCCATGCGCATCCTACTTTTAGACGATTGTCCGGAATTTCGCCGAAGCACCATTTCCCTCCTTCGCCAAATGGGGCACGAGTGCCTCGCCCAGCAAGATGGCAAGATCACCCTTGCGAAGTTGGCCGACCTGGATTGCGACGTCCTCCTCTTTGACCTGCATTTCTCCGGGCTCAAGGGGAATGGACTGGACTTGATCCCGTCTTTCCTCGCGGCCAACGGGAATTTGGAGATCGTGGCCTTAAGCGGGCTGTCCTCTGTCCCCGCAGCCGTGGAGGCGATACATGCGGGCGCGTGCGATTACCTGACAAAACCCCTGGGCACGGGAAGCCTCAAGCGCTGCCTCGCCCGCATCGAAGAGAAACGACACCCCGTGAAGCCCAAATGCGCATGTCCCCGAAAAAACGGGACGAAACCAACGGAAGGCACCTATGCGACGCAAGTGCCATGCATGCAGGCCGTGTTCGATCTTGCCGCGCGCGCCGCGGCCATGCCGACCACGCTCCTTCTTCTTGGCGAGAGTGGGACCGGCAAAACCCCCCTCGCCCGCGCCATCCACAGGCAAAGCCGGGAAAAAGAGGGCCCATTTGTCACCGTGAACTGTCCCTCGCTCTCCAAAGAACTGTTCGAGAGCGATCTGTTCGGGCATGTGCGCGGGGCCTTCACCGGGGCGGTCCGTGACAAACCCGGGAAAGTCGCCCACGCGGCGGGAGGAACCATCTTTCTCGACGAAATTGGCGAACTTCCCCTGGAAATCCAACCCAAACTCCTGCGCCTCATTCAAGAACGGGAATATGAACGTGTCGGGGATCCCTCGACGCTTTCCGCTCAGGTCCGGGTGATCGCCGCAACCAACAAAAACCTGGGCGAGGAAGTTCGGGCCGGTCGTTTTCGCGAGGATCTCTTTTACCGGTTGAACGTGATTCCCATTCAAGTGCCCGCCCTGCGCGACCGCGCCCGCGATTTGCCCGGCTTGGCGGAAGCCAAGCTCGAAACCCTCGCCAAGGAAATGGACAAACCCGCCATGCGGTTTTCCCACCAGGCCATGGAAGCCATCATCCATTACGGGTGGCCCGGCAATTTGCGCGAGCTTCACAATGCCCTCGAACACGCCCTGATTATGGCCTCGGGAGAACAGATTGACGTATCGGATTTCCCCTCGTATTTGCGTGCTCCGCGGGGGAAGGACGCGAAACCGAACGGGTCGACCGGATCCAATGGGTCCAATGGCTCGAACGGGTCCAATGGGACCAATGGCCGTTGCCAGGTCGGCTCCATGGTGTCTCTGGAGGCCCTCGAACGCGCCCAAATCGAGCGCATTCTGGAAGTGACGACTTCGCGCGAGGAAGCGGCCAACGTCCTCGGCATTGACCCGACCACCCTCTGCCGCAAAAGGAAACGATATGCCGGACAGTGTCGGGAAATGACCGAGAGCGCTTGATCCCTTGCCCCCACCCTCGGTTTCCACAGGCAACTCAACGGCGACAATCCGACGTCAGGGAAGGATTTCCAGGCTCAGCGTTCACGTGCCGATTTTCTGAAGCAGGATGCCGTTGAGGCCAATCAGGAGGACAAAAAAGAATTTCAGGATCATCAGCTCATCGATGTTGCCCTTCAGGAGGGCGAGCGGTATGCCGGTGAGGACCATGCCCGCCCAACCCGCCCAGACGAAGTATCCGGTAATGCCGCTCACGTGCACAATTTGCTTGAAGCGGATGTGATCCCGCATCCAGAGGAGGCCAAACAGATCGGTAACCAACACCGAGCCGAAGCCCAGTATGAGAAAGCTGAGATGAAAAAAGAGGAGAATAAAAAACGGTGTGGTGTCCATGGCGTGGTCTTTTTCCGCCAGACTAGCGCAAATCCCAGGTCCCCGCCATGGGGTAAACCCCCACCCCGATCACGAGGGGACGGCGGTTTGAACAGCTAGGGTTGCCGTTCGAAATGTCCGTGCAACTTGCCCGGATCGATTTTGGCGAGGTTCGAAGCGATAACCTTGCTCAACTTGGCGCGGGCGGCGGGCGCAAGCGCGTCCAGGACTTGTTTGTGGATTGGCGCCTGATGTCCATCCTCCGGCATCCATTCTTCGAGCAGTTTCAAAGACGGGGGACGACCGGTGTGAGACGGCGTTTCAAGGTAAGCCCGGAACAAGCCGAGGTCGGTGACAATGATGAGTGTTTTTTTCATGGATATAGACTCCTCCGCTTGATGCGTTTCAGGATTAGAGTCTACCGAAAAAAGATGATACAAAAAAGCGTGTATGCTGTTTGCTTTTTTTGTCTATGAGGAGATGCATGCACGCATTTTAGGCCCGGAGGGCCGGGATATATTCAGCCCCGGGCGCGAGCCCGGGGAAAAGGCAAAAAGCAATGAAAGGCCCGAAGGGCTGGGATAGATCCCCATGTATTTGTCACTACATCCTCGGGCTTCACCCTCGACAGATATGCCAGCCCTGCGTGCCTTTCGAACACCACTGCACACCTAACCCCGGGATTCTCCCGGTGCTGAATATATTCCGGCCCTCCGGGCCTGTTTCGGATGCGGATCAAATCTGCATTAGAATACCATGGAGTCATACCCGCCTGGAATCCGCTTTCCACCCGTCGCCACTCCGCTACGGCTGATTTTTGGAGAAGATGGCAATCGGAGTTGTAAACCCGCTGATCCCTGCGGGGGGGGCGCGAATGTGGAGAAAGATGCGAAGATTTTGTACCCTGCGGATGCTTCGCCGTCCTGCGGATTTTTTTGGGGGAAGGGAATTCTGCGAATGGCGATGCCATCCCGCGAATCATTTGTCGTTTCCAGTGGGATTCCGACGATGAT
>PXAS01000263.1 GCA_003565815.1 PVC group bacterium | reverse complement strand
GCGTCGAGGCGCGTGACCTGCAAGGCGCGAAAACAAAGGAATATTAGCAATATTTCGTGTTTTCGTAACGCCGCAGGACGCGATGCATCGGCGGTCAAAATGTGAAGTTATTTTTGCGTGGACCCTTAGAACGTGTAGCCAATGAGAAAACTGAAGCGCCCGCGGTCCCGTTCGTTGTGGGGGCTGTTCCGATCCTGCCAGGAATAATCAAAGCGAAGCGGAAAGCCGGGCATGTCGATGCGCAGTCCCATGCCGAAACTGGAATTGACATCGTCAATGCTGGCGTCGTAGGCATCGGAATTCACCACCCCCCAGTCGTAAAAAAGGGCATAGCGAAACATTTCCGAAAGGGGAATGGTGTATTCAATGGTGGCGGAAAGCGAGGTTTGTCCGCCGATTTCATTGCCATCCTCATCGACGGGGCTGACTTCCCGGAACCGGAATCCCCGGATGCTGCGGGCGCCGCCGAGAAACTGCCGGTCGAAAATCGGCACCCGGTCGGAGTCTCCGTAAAAGTCAACCGTCTGGGCCCAACCCTGGAGGTTGAGCACGTGGTCCCAAACCACCGGGAAAAAATAAGAACTTCGCACGCCCAGGTCATAGATGTCGGTGTCGAATCCCAGGGGGCCGCCCGTGAAGCCGCTGTTGAGCACCAGCCTTCCTCCGCGGGTGGGGTTCCAGACGTGGTTGCGGGTGTCCCGGGTCAGGGAGAAATCCAAGCCGCTGCGGTAGTTTTCCCCTTCTTCGATTTGGATGATTTCGGCGGCGTCTTCGGAGACGTCAAACACATCAATGCTCTCCAATCGGTAGGTGACTCCCGCCCGCCAAAAGCCGGGCAGGCCCTTGCGGAGCCCCATGCTGACGCCGGTGTTGCGCTGATTGTAGTCGTCGCTGAGGAATCGGCGTTCATTTTGAAACGCCGAGGTGGTCAACGTCATGCGGCGGTCGAACACCCACGGTTTGGAATAGGAAATTTCCGCGTCTCTCCGCCGGGTGCCCAATTGCAAGCGGATTTGCAGTTTTTCGCCGCCACCGGTAAAGCGGGGCGGATCGGTGAGATCAAAATTTCCTTGGGTGAGTTCCACGAAGCCGACCACGCTGTCGATACTGGAAAACCCGGCGCCGGCGAGAAATTGTCCACTGCGTCCTTCGGCGACTTCGAACTCGACATCGTACACGGAAGGATCTTCGGTGGGGAGAATGGCTTGGTTGACACTGTCAAAAAACCCGAGGTTACGCAACCGGGAAGCGCTGTTGCGCACGCGGACCTCGTTGAGGGTGTCCCCGGGCGCCACCAGCAATTCGCGGCGGAGGACATGATCTTTGGTGCGGGTATTGCCCCGGACGATGACGTTGCGGACCGTGGCCACGGTCCCTTCTTGGATGGTGTAGATGACATCGACCCGATTTCCGCCCGCCAGGAGGATTTGTTCCCGCACCTGGGTTTGGGAAAAGCCACGGTTGCTGTAGTAGTCCCGAATCGCCACCCGTCCGCGCTCAATGGCATCCGTGGCCGCGGGTGCGCCGACCTGAAGCGGGATTTGCGCCCCCAGCAAAGAGGCGGGATAGAGGGTGTTGCCTTCAATGCGGATGCTGTTGACCCGATACCGTTGAAAGCGCTCGATGGGAATGCTGACATGCAAACGGCGTCCGAAGCCCTCTTCGATTTGCGGCGGCCCGGCTTGAACATCCAGAAAGCCTTTCCGTCGGTACATTTCCTCGATGGCGCTCATGTCTTGTCGCAGGAGGGTTTCATCGAACCGGCCCCGCCCGGTAATGAAACTGAAAATATTGGTGGTTTTCTGCATCATCACCCGCTTGAGCTGGGTGGCGGAATATTCGGTATTGCCCTCGAAACGGATGCGCCCCACGCTTTGGCGCTCTCCTTCATCCACCGTAATCGTCAGGGCGGTGAATCCTTCCCCGTCCGGCTCGGTGAGGGAAACGTCAAAGCTCACATCCGGAAAATACGCTTTCTGGTAGCGTTCCCTGACCGCCTCGAGCTTTTGCAAAACCAGGGATTCATCCACGCGGTCGCCGAGATTCAGTTCCAGCAAATTGCGGATGCGGGCGTTGGAGAAATGATCGCCGCCGTTCACGGACAGCCGCCGCAGTCTCGGACGTTCCTCCACCACATAAGTGAGGACCACGCTGTTGTCCGTTCTTTCCTGGATCTCCGCGGCGACGAAGCTGTAACGCCCGGTTTCCTGGAGGCGGCGGATATCCCGGTTCACCAGTTGGGGATCAAAGGAATCCCCGGGACTGTTTTGCACGAACGCGAGAACGGTCGAGTCGTCCACCTTCCCACCTTCCGCGCGGGAACGGGTTCGAATTTCATGAATCCTCACCTCCGCGAACAGAGGGAGAACGGTGCTCAAAATCAGTGCAAGGATCAGGTGGGGTTTACGCATAGTTGTCATTTCCGGCGGACATGCCCTCCGGGGCGACCGCACGATTGTCAAAACGGGTGATGTCATCAAAAAAGTTGAGTTCCACGGGACCCACGCCCCCGTTTCGGTTTTTGGCGATGTCCACAATGGCCAGGGTTTTGTCCTCGTGGCGGGGGTCATCGGGATAGCGGGCCGGACGGCGCAGCAGGAACACCACGTCCGCATCCTGTTCGATGGAACCGGAGTCGCGCAGGTCCGAAAGTTTGGGCACCCCGGTGCGATCCCGGGTTTCGGCGGCGCGGCTGAGCTGGCTGAGCACCAGCACGGGAATGTTCAATTCCTTGGCCATGGCCTTGAGTTCGCCGGAGATGCCGCCCACTTCGCGTTGCCAGCTTTCCTTGCCGTATTTCGCGCAGTGGGCAATTTGCAAATAGTCGACGATGATGAAGGCGATGCCTTCTTTTTTGTGCAATCGGCGGGCGCGGGCGCGCATGTCGGCCACGTCGAGACCTCCTGAATCATCAATGAAAATGGGGGCGTTTTTCAACTCGTCCGCCGCTTTCATCAGCCGCTCGTGTTGTTCGCGCGGAATAAAGTCCGCGCCGATGCGGGAGCCCGAGACCCTGGCGCGGCAACAGACCATGCGCCGCACGAGGGATTCCGCGGACATTTCCAAGCTGAACACGGCCACGGGCAGGCCCTGCTTGTCGGGGTTGCCGGCGCCCATGGCGATGTTTTCGGCGATGTTGAGCGCCAGCGAGGTTTTCCCCATGGAGGGGCGGGCGGCCAGGACCAGCATTTCCGCGGGTTTGAGGCCGCGGAGCATTTTGTCGATCTCCGTGAAGCCCGTGGGGATGCCCGTGAGCCCTTTTTTGTTGTCCATGAGATCATTGATCTCGGTGGCCACGGTTTTCACCAGTCCCGGCCAGGAATGCCAGATCTGGCTGGCGTCCACGCCGGTCAGGTTCATGAATGCCTGCTCGGTTTCACTGACCACGAGGTCGATGTCGCGGTCGGGATCGTAACATTTGCCGACCGCCTCCTGGGCGCAGTGAATAATGGCCCGCAGGAGGGCCTTTTCGCGGACGACCTCCATGTAGCTTTCCACGTGCACGGCAATGGGGGCGCCGTCCACGATGCGTTGTAGGAAGGGGATGCCGCCGATGTCGTCGAATACCCCTTTTTCCCGCAGGCGGTTGCTGAGCAACACCGGATCGATGACTTTCATCCGGTCCTGCATTTCCAGGAGGGTTTCCCACAATTCCTGGTGGGCGGGATAATAAAAGGAATCCCTGCGGATTCCTTTTTCGGTGGCGAGGTCAATCACCACATCGGGATTGGCGATCGCGCATCCCAGTAGTCCGGCTTCCGCCCCCTCGTCCTGAGGGGGCGTTCGCTCATACGGGTTGGGCGCATTCGCCATGAGGGGTTATTCCTCCTCTTCGGACACGACTTCCACTTTGATGTTCACCGATACGTCCCGGTGCAAGCGGATGCGGACATCGTACGTGCCCAATTGACGGATGGGGGCGCCCATGGCCACCTGGTCTTCCGTAAAGGGGAGTTTGGCGGCCTTGCCGGCCTTGGCCACGTCGTTTTCACTGACCGAACCGTACAAACGGCCTTCGCCGGAGGTGCGGACGGCAATGGTGATTTTCGCGTCCTTGAGGGCTTCGGCGGTGACTTCGGCCTGTTGTTTGGCTTCGCGAAGCTCGGCCTCGCGTTTGGACCGGGCGTCCGCCAGGTGTTCTTTCATCTTTTCGGTGACCTTGGTGGCCTTGCCGTGCGGAAGGAGGTAGTTGCGGGCGTAGCCTTCGGCGACGGTGACAACTTCACCCACGATGCCCAGACCGTCCACGTCTTGCAATAAAATCAGTTCTTTAGCCATGAGAGTTTTCTCTGTAGTGATGTTTAAAATTGTTTTCGGAAGGTTCCACGCATCAGGGCAACAGGCCCATGACCCGCGCTTTGCGGATGGCCCGGGTGACTTGCCGTTGCTGTTTGGCGCTGGCGCCGGTGGCCCGACGCGGGAGAATTTTCCCCTGTTCGGTCATGAATTTGCGAAGCAATTCATGGTCTTTGTAATCAATTTCCTGTACCCCTTCGAGGTACTTGCAGGTTTCTTTGGCCATTGTGTTTGTCCTTTGGGTTTTACGCGGCGTTTTTCATCCGCAGGGTTTTGTTTTGAGGTCATTTTTCCAACTGCCGTCGTGGCAGTCATGAAAAGCGCTTGTGAGAGGGTTAGAAGGGAAGGTTTTCGTCGTCTTCGCTTTGTGCCGGAGGGGGCGGTGGCGGTTTGGTGGCCTGGGGCCTGGGAGCGGATGCCGCCGGCGCGGTGGCACGGGGGGGGGCGCCCCCTCCGCCCTGCTCGTCATCGGAACGGCTGCTGAGAAACTGCACCCGGTCGGCCACCACGCTGTGCTTGCTGCGCTTGCCGCCATCCGGGGCCTCCCAGGTTTCGTAGCGGAGTTTGCCTTCCAGCAAAATCGGCGAGCCTTTGCTCAAATACTGGTTGCAGGGCTCGGCTTGATTGCCGAACGCGGTGACATCCACGAAACAGGTGCGTTCGGTCCATTCCCCGTGTTGTGACTTCACCTTTTCGTTGACGGCCAGGCGCATGGAACAAATGGCCATGCCGGAAGGGGCGTAGGCCAGTTCGGGGTCGGCGGTCAGATTTCCGCAGAGGATGATCCGGTTGTATGAGGCCATGATGAACTCCGTTTGGACGAATTTCGTTGAGGGAGGCTTCCCGGGGGCGGGAACCTCAGGATGCGATGGGTTCGGGCAGACGTGAGATCTGAATGCGGAAAATCGCTTCTTCCAGTTTCAAGTCGTGCAGGAGGGCGTCCACTTGGTCGCCGGGCAATTCAAAACGCACCAGGGCGTATTCGCCGGCGGTTTGTTTGTCCAGCGGGCGCGCAAACGTGCGGCGGCCCATGCGGGTCGCTTTGTTGGCGGTGCCGCCCAATTTTTTGATGGCGGCATTCAGGACCCCAAGGCCCTTTTCAATTTCGTCTTCGGTAAGGGATTCGGGTAGAATCACCATGGCTTCGTATCGGTTCAAAGTATTCTCCTTTGGAACATCGGGTTATCGTTACTTCTTGTCATCGTGCGGGAGGGTCCCGCGTGAAAGGGTTTCAGTGAAATTCATGGAATTGAAAGTGTTCATGGCCGCGTCCAGCTCACCGAGCAAAATTTGCCCGATGGCATCCGCGGCCCGGTTTTGGACCTCGCGGACCGCCGCCCCGGATTCCTCCGGCCAAGGCGTCAGTACGTAACGCACCAAATCCTCGCCCGGCGGGCGGGGGCCCACGCCAATGCGCAAACGGGGAAACGCCGAAACGCCTCCCAAGGCCCGGATGACCGAAGTCACGCCGTTGTGTCCGCCCGCGCTTCCTTTTTTGCGGATGCGCAGGCGCCCCAACGGCAATTCCAGATCATCGTAGACCAGCAAAATCTCTTCGGGAGAAAGATTCCACCGTTTCACCGCCCGTTCCACCGACGCTCCGGAACGATTCATGAACGTTGCCGGTTTCAGCAGGCGGACCGTGATGGGGTCCTTTTGCCAAGTTACCCCCCATGCACGCAAGCCGAAAGCGCGACGAAATTTTTTCCCGGCTCGGTTGGCGAAGAGATCCAGGGCTTCGAAACCGATGTTGTGGGGGGTGGCCCGGTATTGTTTCCCGGGATTTCCGAGTCCGACCACCAATTTCACTTGGGGTTGCATCTGGGGGGCGCCGAAAGCTTAATCTTCGTCGTCTTCTTCCTCGTCTTTCTTCTCCTTGATCACTTCCGGTTCGGCCGTGGAACCGGCGGCGGAGGCGGCTTCGTCTTCTTCTTCCTCGGCCGCAGTCAGCACCCGCGGTTTCAGCACCGTGACAATGCTCACGTTTTCGGGGGTGATCAGGCGGAAGTTCTCGGGGAGGGTCACTTCGCCGGCGGTCATGTTGTCGCCGATGACCAAAGCGGTGATGTCCACGTCCAGCTCTTCGATCATTTCAGAGGCCAAGCATTCCACTTCCAAATCGCGAAGCTGAATGTCCAGGGTGCCGCCGGTTTGGCTGACGCCTTTGGGTGTGCCCACCAAATTCAGGGGCAGGTGAACTTTTACCCTGCGGGTCATGCTGACCTCATGGAAGTCCACGTGCAGGATTTTGGCGGTGATGGGATGGTGTTGCACGTCCTTGAGCAGCACGTGGCGGGGGGCCCCGCCATCGACTTCAATGTCCATCATCAGGTTTTCCCCGTGATGGTGTTGGAGCATCATTTTGAATTCGTGGGCATCGAGTTGCAAGGTCTCGGCGGGTTTTCCGTCGCCGTAGATTACGGCGGGCAATTTTCCGCTGTTGCGCAGGGCGCTCATGTCCGATTGTGTTCCCCGCGTGCGGGTTTCGGCTTTCATTAGAATTTGAGTGGCAGACATCTGGGTTACCTCGGGTTAGTCTTTGGGTTAATCTTAATGGATCCGAAACAATGAGGTTACGGATTGATAATTGTGGATTCGCATAATCGCGTCCCCGAGCAGTTCGCTCAGGGACAGCCGGGTGACCAGGTCGCCTTCGTCGACCCGCGCGGGTACCGAATCCGTGGTGACGATGTTGGAAATCGCGCTGTTTTGAAGGCGATCCAACCCGTCTTGGTTCAATAAAGTGTGTGAAACCGCAGCCATGATCGATTTGGCGCCGCTTTCTTTCAAAACCTCGCTGGCCGCGCAGAGGGTGCCCGCGGTGGTGGTCATGTCATCCACCAGCACCGCATTGCACCCCTCCACATCGCCGACCACGCTGATGACGTCCACCTCGGTGGCGCTGCGGCGGTTTTTTGCGACGATGGCAATTTCGGCGTTGAGCAATTGGGCGTAGGCATAGGCCATTTTGGTGCCGCCCGTATCGGGGGAAACCACCACGAGATTGTCCAGGTTCAAATGTTTCAAGTGGCTGACAATCAAGGGGCTGGCATACAGATGATCCACGGGAATATCAAAAAACCCCTGGATTTGTTGGGAGTGGAGATCCACGGTGAGGATGCGGCTGGCGCCGGCGGTGACCAATAAATTGGCCACCAATTTGGCAGTGATGGGTACGCGGGGCTGGTCCTTCCGGTCCTGGCGGGCGTATCCGTAATAGGGCAACACGCAAATAATCCGTTTGGCGCTGGCCCGCCTGCAGGCGTCCATCATGATCAGCAGTTCCATCAGATTGTCATTGCCGGGTTGGCAGGTCGGCTGAACGATGAAGACATCGTGCCCGCGGATGTTTTCCAGAATTTTGACAAAAATTTCTCCGTCGGGGAAGCGCTTGACCTCAATCTTGGTCAGGCTCTGCCCGAGGTAATCGGATATTTTTTTGGCCAATACGGGATGGGCGGTGCCGGAAATGAGCTTCATGGTGGGGGGCGGACGGGAAAAATGAAAAAAAAAGTGGTTGCCCGACAAGGATTTGAACCCTGACTAACAGGACCAAAACCTGCTGTGCTACCATTACACCATCGGGCAACCAGAAACTTCCTCTGTGGGAAGGGACGAAGCGAATAACGCTTTTTTCGCTTTGTGTCAAGCGTTCTGACGGGAAAAATCGGTGCCTTCCCTTGTCTTGTCCGGAAGCTTCCGCTTGAGCTTCCCGCAGGCAAAACGGATTCGTTTCTCACATGCATCTGAAAAAATCAGCCTTAGAAAAATGCGTTCTTGCATCTTTTTGGAATGATGTCTATGGTGCCAAACCTACTGGCAAGATTTTTACAGTGGGAAAACCCGATCTTCTAATTCAATACCACCCTTTAAACTGAAGCTTATGAATACGAACATGAAAGAATATTGTGATTACATCGCCCAACTTGAGGGCAAAATCCTCCTCGGTTGTGACGGTTTTGTGGACGAGACTTATCAGATTGTGGATGTCAGGCGCAGTGCGACGGAATTCAGCCCGATCGAACAGCTGAAATTGTTTGGCGAGCTGATCGTGAAACGCGCCGACGGGGGGGTTGGTCTTGAAATCATCGCAAAGCGCCGCTGCGAAGGCGGTTTTGGGATTAACACCGGACGTGTTCCCGCAATCCTTGGCTTGCAACCGGTTCTTCCCGGGCTCTATGGCCGTAACGAGATTGACCCGGCCTTCAAGGAATTCGAGGAAATTTGCTCGATGGAGTCTCTGGGAGATCCCGCGCTGACGCTTGCGTTTGAATTCGCCGACGGGAAGCTGCTTATGAGTGACCTGTCCGCGGTCTCCAACCTCTCCTGGAAACAATTCAAGGACCATTTCGGAGAGGATAAACTCCGTGAAATGTTCGCGGATGTCGATATTCTCGGACTCGGCTATTGGTCCCTGACTGCGAATTTCGACGGATTGCTCAAAGGGTTCATGTCCCAGTATACGAACAGCCGTCCACCGCGCCGCATGTTTTTTGATTTTGCCGACATCAAGAAAAAGTCCCCCGAATCCTTCCTGGCCAGCCTGGAACTGATCCGCTCATACAGCGACAAAATTCCGATGACCTTCAGTTTGAATGAGCACGAAGTGAATGAGCTGTTTTTGCGGATAGGGCTCGACGAGCCGGAATACACCCCAGACGCCATCGTCTCCGCGCTTACGGTGGCCCGGCAAAAAATCGGCTTCGACGAACTGGTGGTTCACACACCGGATTTTGCAGCCGCCTCCAGCGCCTCCGAAGGCGAGGCGTATGCGATGCAGGACCGGCAGTCCAACGTGATTCGTCTCGCCGGCGCGGGCGACAGTTTTAACGGAGGCTACCTCTGCGCGTCCCTCGGCAGCCTGCCCTTGAAGAAACGCCTGGTCATGGCCAATGCCACGACGGCCTTTTTCGTTACCCATGCCACGACTCCGACCCGCAGTGAATTGATCACCTGTATCGAAAAAGCCTCTGACAAATAAATTCCGCAAGGTCATCCCTTACCCCGAACCCCCTCTTGAATATGAAAACACTCTATTCCATCCCCCTCGTCACACCTGGTTCCGCTGAAAGTTTTCCCGCGGTTTCTCTGAGTGGACCGCTCCCCGACGGCGAATGGTCCGTCCGGACATATACGCTCCGCGGCGGCTTGCAGGAGGGCGTCCAGGTCGTCGAAGTCCACAACGGTCGCCTCTCCTTCGCGGTGCTTCCGACCCGGGGGATGGGCATTTGGAAAGGACGATGCGGCAAGGTGCGCCTCGGATGGGATTCTCCGGTCAAAGATCCGGTGAATCCCGCTTTCATCAACGAGCAGGACCGCGGGGGGCTTGGCTGGCTGAAGGGCTTCAATGAGTGGTTCGTGCGTTGCGGTCTGAACAGCATGGGGGCCCCTGGCATGGACACCGTTTTGGATTACAGTGGCAATCCCTACCAGGTTCCCCTGACCTTGCACGGCAAAATCGCCAATGTCCCCGCCCGTTCCGTTTCCGTGGAGGTGACCGAGGAGGGAATCTGTGTGCGGGGCGAGGTAGACGAGACCATGATGTTCGGTCCCGCGCTGCGTTTGAACACCGAGATCAAGACCTCGTTTGCTTCGGGCGCGGTGTCCGTCGCCGATACGGTGACGAACCTGGGTGACAACCCTGTCGAGCACCAGATGCTCTACCACATCAACTATGGTGCGCCTCTCCTGGAAAAAGGATCCCGGATCGTGGCACCGTTCAAGCAGGTCGCTCCGCGCGATCCTCGTTCGGTGGAAGGAATCGCGACCCATGACCTCTACGGCGCTTCGGAGATTGGATTTGTCGAGCAGGCCTATTTATATGAACTGGCCGGGAAGCGGGGAAGTCGCGAAACCCTCGCAATGCTGCGCAACGCCGCCGGCGATCTGGCAGCCCTCCTGCGCTTCTCCCTCAAGGATTTTCCCTGCTTCACATTGTGGAAAAACACCGCCGGTACGGCTGACGGATATGTGACCGGGCTGGAGCCTGCGACCAATTATCCAAATGTAAGGCGTTTTGAGCGGGAACAAGGACGTGTGATCACCCTCGCGGGGGGCGATTCCCGCAGCACGTATCTCACCCTTGAAACGCTCGAAACCAGGCAGGCGGTGAAATCCGCCGAGTCCGAAATCGCCAAACTCCAGGAAACCGCCAAGGGCATCGTCCACCCTGAACCCGTTTCCAGCCTTTCCGGAAGTTAATCGCAACCCCAACATGATAACCCCCAGCCTCACCAGACCTCTATGAAAAAACAATCCACCCTGATCGGCTCTCTCCCCAAAATCGGCATTCGCCCCACCATTGACGGACGTCTTGGCGGTGTGCGCGAATCTCTCGAAGACCAGACCATGGACATGGCCAAATCCGTGGCCACCCTCATTCAATCCCAATTGCGGCACATCACCGGCGAGCCCGTGGAATGCGTCATCGCCGACAGTTGCATCGGCGGTGTTTCCGAATCCGCCGCCTGTGCCGACAAATTCGCCCGCGAAGGCGTGGGGGCCTCCATCACCGTCACCCCTTGCTGGTGCTACGGCTCCGAAACCATGGACATGGATCCGCTCATTCCCAAGGCCGTCTGGGGCTTCAACGGCACCGAACGCCCCGGCGCCGTGTATCTCGCCGCCATGCAGGCCGCCCACAATCAAAAGGGCTTGCCGATTTTCACCATTTACGGGCGCGACGTCCAGGACGCGGGCGACACGGAAATTCCCGCCGACGTGCGGGAAAAACTGCTGCGATTTGCCAATGCGGCGCTCGCCGTGGCCATGATGAAGGGCAAAAGCTACCTCGGCATGGGCGGCGTTTCCATGGGTATCATGGGCAGCTACACCGACCACGAATTCTTCGAAAGCTACCTCGGCATGCGCGTGGAAGCGGTGGACATGGTGGAATTCGTGCGCCGCATGGAGCGCGGCATCTACGATGTCGAGGAATTCGAGATGGCCCTCGAATGGGTCAAGGCCCACTGCGTGCAGGGCGAAGACTACAACAAGGAGGAAGACAAATTTTCCGAGGATGAAATCCAATCCATGTGGGAAACCTCCATCAAAATGACCCTCATCGCCCGCGACCTGATGGTGGGCAATCCCCGGCTCAAAGCCTTGGGCTTCGGCGAGGAGGCCCAGGGCCACAATGCCCTCGCGGCCGGATTCCAGGGCCAGCGCCAGTGGACCGACCACCTGCCCAACGGCGACTTTATGGAAGCGATCCTCACGACCTCTTTCGATTGGAACGGCAAACGCGCCCCCTACATGGTGGCCACCGAAAACGACACCCTCAATGCGGTGTCCATGCTCTTCGGACACCTGATCACCAAAGGCGCGCAAATTTTCGCCGACGTGCGCACCTATTGGAGCCCCGAAGCCGTGAAACGGGTCACCGGCCATACGCTCGAAGGACGCGCCGCCGGCGGATTCCTGCACCTGATCAACTCCGGGCCCGCCGCCCTCGACGGCACCGGAGAACAGAGCGACGATGGCACCCCCGCCATGAAACCTTTCTGGGAAATCACCGACGAGGAGCAAAAAGCCTGTCTGGACGCCACCACTTGGCATCCGGCAATCTGTGAGTATTTCCGCGGCGGCGGACTTTCCTCCCGTTTCCGCACCCGGGGCGGCATGCCCGTGACCCTGTGCCGGGTCAACCTCACCCGCGGGCTCGGTCCGGCCCTGCAAATTGCCGAGGGCTGGAGCGTGGAACTGCCCGACGAAGTCCACGACATCCTCGACAACCGCACCAACCCCACCTGGCCCACCACCTGGTTCGTGCCCGAAACCGGGGGAGACGGTGTCTTCCGTGATGTTTACAGCGTCATGAACGCCTGGGGCAGCAACCACGGCGCCTTCGCCTACGGGCACATCGGCGCCGACCTCATCACCCTCGCCGCGATGCTTCGCATTCCCGTGTACATGCACAATGTGGCCCAGGACCGGATCTTCCGCCCCAGCGCCTGGAATACCTTTGGCACCGCCGAATTGGAAAGCGCCGACTTCCGCGCCTGCCAAACCTTTGGCCCACTGTACGGCTGAGTTGCACGGCTGAGGTCTTTCATGCTGGAAATCGAGGGGCTTTGCCTGCGGGTGAGGGACCGGAAACTTTTCGGGAATCTGAGCCTGCGGCTTGCTCCGGGAGAACGGCTGACCGTACAAGGACCCTCCGGCTGCGGGAAGTCCAGCCTCCTGCGGGCGGTGCTGGGCTTTTTGCCCCCGGCGGAAGGGACGGTCCGGGTGGCCGGAAAAATCCTGAACGAACATTCCGTTTGGCGGCTGCGTCCGCAGATGGCTTGGGTTCCCCAGGAGGCCGACCTGGGGCCGGGGAGCGTTCGCGAAGCCCTGGACCGTCCGCTCGCCTATCAGGCCAATCGCCACATCCGGCGCGATGAGGCGCAACGGCTCGAATGGTTGGAAGCGCTTTCCCTGACCCCGGAAATCCTGGCGCAACCCACCGAAAATCTCTCCGGCGGGGAAAAACAACGGATCGCCCTGGTGGCCGCATTGCAACTTCGTCGCCCCTTGATTTTGCTGGACGAACCGGTTTCCGCATTGGACGAAGACAACCGGGCGCGTTTCGCCCGTCTGTTGCGCCAACAGGAGGGCCAAAGTCTCCTCGCGGTTTCCCATGACCGCGAAGGATTGGGACTCGGCGAACGCTTTTTGCATTTGGGAGAAGTCGAATGAGTGTCGTGGACATCCCCCTGTGGAACTTGGCCGCCGCTTACCTGCTCCTGTTGATTCCCATGGGGCTTTTCCTGTATTTGGGCGCCCACCGTGTCCGGGAAACCCTGGTGTCCGTGGTGCGGATGACCGTTCAACTACTCTTTGTCGGCCTGTACCTGCACGTGGTGTTTGAACGTGATCATCCGGGGATTACCCTGCTTTGGCTGTTGGTGATGGTGATGGTGGCGGACGCCTCCATTTTGCGCGGATGCGGCTTGCGGGTTCAGGTCTTCGCGCTTCCGCTTTTTCTGGCCATCCTGCTGGGCACGCTCTT
>PXAS01000317.1 GCA_003565815.1 PVC group bacterium | reverse complement strand
TACGAGTACGATTAGGATTACGATTACGAGGGAGCAGAACTTGCTTGAAATTTTCTTAAACTCTTCAGAGGTAGGGCATTAAGCTTAATAACTTTCAGCCCTGCGTATCCAGCGAGCTTGCGAGCGCATTTTCCCTATCCCATATCCGCGCCGAAGGCGCTTCCCTTATCCGCTGCGTTGCCGCTAAACCTTGACTTTCCAAACCAAATGTCGGATAAAAATTCCATGTCACCCCCCGACGCCATTCTGAACGACCTCGTCACCCGCATCCGCCGGGTGGTTGATCCCGTGCGTATTGTCCTCTTCGGGTCCTCCGCCCGCGGCACCGCCGGCCCCGACAGCGACCTCGATGTCCTCGTCATCGTCAAAGACGGACTCCACCGCCGTCACACCGCACAAAAAATCTATGGCCAGATGATGGGACTTGGCAAACCCGTGGACATTGTCGTTGTAACCGAAGAGGATGTACGAAAGTATGCGGACTGCCACGCGGCGGTCATTTGTCCGGCCCTCAAAGAAGGAACAGAACTGTATGCCGCCTGAACGCCTTCATCCAGGCTTGCCTTCAGAATGGCTGCGACACGCCCGCTCGGATCTCTTTTTCGCTCAGAATCGTCTGGAAGAAGGCCTGCTTGAAACGAATGCTATCACGCACAACAGTCCGCGGAAAAATCAATGAAAGCCGTTTGTGTTCATCGCCACATCCGGTTTTCATATACACATGACTTGAATCGGTTGATGACAGAACTTTATCCAGCGACAGAAGATATGCCTGACTTTACCAAGGATCTTGAAGTCCTTTCTGGCTACGCCGTCTCCGGCCGATACCCCGGCTTCGACGAACCCGTCACGGAAGAAGAATGGCAACAGGCCGTCCGTATCGCCAAAACCGTCCTGGACTGGGCCACCTCTATCATTGCCAACGGCTGACCCCGGCTCCCCCGGCCCAATCACCCCGCGTGCGTAATTTGGCCCATGAACATTGACAACACCACCAGGTGATCGGGGCGGACCTTCAGCCCGCCAATCTTGATTTCAACCTGAAAACCCAGCCCGTCGTTCCGACGGACTGGGCTGATATCGGAGCGGATCCCGCGACTGCGGGACCCGCTAACACGCAGATTTTTAACAGCCTTCACGCTTTCAATTAACCCTTAAGTTAGTGCCATTCAGGGCTGATTCCCTTTCTCCCTCTTCACCTCTCTTCATCAGCGCAGGATTAGCGAAGATGAGCGGTTTTCCTTCCGTCCCCCCCCCCAAACTTTCAACGTTCGACGTTCAAAGTTCAACGTTCGACGTTCGGTTTTTTCATTTCTTCCTTTCCTCCTTTCTTCCTTTCAGCCTTTCCCCCTTTCAGCATTTCCTCCTCTCAGCATTTCCTCCTCTCAGCATTTCAAAATTTCGTCTTTCCCCATTTCAGTATTTCAAAATTTCAGCATTTCCTCCTTTCCCCTTTCAGCCTTTCCTCAGCAGTTGTGGCGCCGCAGAGATTGAAATTACCACAGAGGACTCAGAGAAGCACAGAGGGAAACGCGTGGGGCAGTGTTGCGTGGGGCAGGGACTATGTTTGAGATTTCGAGACTTGATTTAGTAAGAAACTGAAGCTAGATTTCAGTATTATGACAACCCTATCCCTCGACATACCAGACGTAATGCTCCTCCATGCAAATGGTTCTTTGATGGAACTCAAAAAAGAAACCCAGTTGGAATGCGCCCTTCTTTTTTTTCAAAAAGGCCGCCTTAGCTCTGGTCAAGCCGCCGAGATGGCCGGAATGAACCGTGTCGATTTCCTCCTGCTCGCCGGTCAGCGCGGCATTCCGGTCATGGATTTGGACAAGGATGAATGGGAGTTGGAAAAAAAACATCTTGGAATCAATGTGTGACGTTCTGATCAGCAACACAGGACCTCTAATCGCACTAGGGTTAGTCGAGCAGCTTAACCTTTTGCCAAAATTCTTTGATGAAGTCTGGATATCTGAAACCGTGCAAAGAGAAATCACTGCAAACGCAAACAAGCCCCTTGCTGATTTAATCGAGCGTTGTCCATGGATACATGTTCATCCCGACGTGGATATGCCGGACTGTTGGTTGCACAATCTCCTGGATCCCGGTGAAGCCAGTACCATAGCCTTGGCTCTGCATCATCAAGCAACACAGGTGATGATAGATGAAAAAAAGGGGCGAAACATCGCCGCTCGTATTTATCAGTTGAATGTAATCGGATCCATAGGAATTCTAGCCAAGGCGAAAGATAAAGGCTTCATAGGTTCAGTGGCTCCTTTCCTCCAAGAAATGAAATCGAAAAACTACCGCCTGTCGGACAAACTTATAGAGATGGTACTAAAAGACATGGGTGAAGCCTAACCTCTACCCTCTGACCTCTTCCTTTCGTACTTTTCGTGCCTTTCGTGGTTCAAATTCTTCACCACCAAAACACCAAATATTGAGTGCTGACCCCTTCCTCCCTCTTCACCTCTCTTCATCAGCGCAGGATTAGCGAAGATGAGCGGTTTTCCTTCCGTTCCCCCCCCCAAACTTTCAACGTTCGACGTTCAAAGTTCAACGTTCGACGTTCGGTTTCTTCATTTCTTCCTTTCCCCCTTTCTTCCTTTCAGCATCTCCCCTTTCAGCTTTTCAAAATTTCAAAATTTCAAAATTTCCATGCCTTCCCTAGCCTTCATCCCCGTCCGCGGCGGT
This sequence comes from PVC group bacterium, assembly GCA_003565815.1. Lineage (GTDB taxonomy): Bacteria > Verrucomicrobiota > Kiritimatiellia > SS1-B-03-39 > UBA6053 > PXAS01. Next base: position 330 of record PXAS01000317.1, on the reverse strand, counting down.
TCCAAAGGAATCCCCGGCAAAAACATCCGCCCCATGGCCGGGAAGCCTCTCGTCGCCTGGACGCTGGAAGCCGCATCCGCCTGCCCGGAAATCGACCGGGTAGTCGTCAGCACCGATTCAGATGAAATTGCGGAAACCGTTTCGCAGCTTTCCCTTCCCAAAGTCGAAATTTTCCGCCGCGCCGCTGAAACCGCGTCCGACACCGCCAGCACTGAATCCGCCATGCTGGAATACGCGGAAAGCCACGAATTCGAGTTCATGGTCCTCATTCAGGCCACTTCTCCACTTCTCACCGCCGCCGACCTCAGCGGAGGAATCAACAAATTTCAT
>PXAS01000440.1 GCA_003565815.1 PVC group bacterium | reverse complement strand
TAACCCCCCAACCCAGCCGGACTCACCCTCCGGCTTTTTTTTTAGCTAAACAGGGTCATCAAATATCGAAAAGGGTAAAACTGGGTAAAGATTGGGTAAGGGACACGGTGCGTATTTGTGCGTTTACCCGCGCTTACCTAGGGTAATTTTTCACTTACCCGGCCACAACCCGTAAAAACAAAAACCCTTGTAGATCAATGACTTACAAGGGTTTTAAAACATGGTGGAGGCGGGGGGAATCGAACCCCCGTCCGAATACGAATCACGCCGGCATCTACGTGTGTAGTTCCCGATTGAATTTCGCTTTGGAGCTGCCCGGGAACAGGCCACACCATCGCTATTCACCTGTTGGATCTCGATTCTCGGCCCGGTGACCCGGCGTTGAATCCAGCCTGCTGTCGTCGCTCCACACCGCCTAGCAGGCGTTGGCGGGGGAACGCGCGGCGTTATTTACGCTGCGAGTGCGTACTGTTCGTTGGCACTTATTGGGTTTCCTGATCGATATTTGCGAGGGCAATCAGGACCCTCGACACGCAACCGTCGCCTCAACGTACCCGTCGAAACCTGTCGCCCCCGTTGACACAAAATCTTCGGGGCCTTTCTGCTCGCGGAGCGTCTGGCAACCAGTTATGTACCTTATACAGGGGATTCTCGAAAAGTCAATCCGTTCCCTATTTGTAGTCGGGCAGATAGGCTTTTTCGGCGGCAAACATTTCCAAGGACATGTCCCGGATTTGCGAGGGGGTACACACGGCGGCGGTCAGGGGATCGAGCATGAGGGCGTGGATGGCGGTTTCCACACTGCGTTCTATGGCAGCCTGCGCACCGAGACCGAACATGGCCAGGTTGGAGGCGCAGAGGGCGGCCATTTGCGGCGGCAAGGCGCCGTAGCGGGTGGGCTGCACGCCGTTTCCGTCCACCAGACAGGCCACTTCCACGGCTTGATCGGCGGCGAGATTGGAAATCAACAATCCACTGCCCTGCCGGGGCTGGTTCATGACGTTGCCATGGAATCGGTAGGGGGTGTTTTTCTCTCGGGCCTCGATGATCCAGGCCGCGTATTCCCAACTGCGTGCCCAATTCATCTCTTTTTCGCCTTTGAGAATGGCGGCACGTTCTTTGTCGGCGTTGGCCCGCCATTTCGGCCAATTGCTGGCGTAAAAGCGGGATCCGCCGTGATACCCGGAGCGCAACAACTTGCGCCCCGCCTCGGATTTCCGGTAGTACGGCAGATATTCGGACAGGTGTCCGGAACTTTCGGTAATGAACGCCCCGAAGTTCACGCACATGTCTTTGCGGACGAGGTCCTGGTGATGGTCGGGCACTTCTCGGGGCGAGCCACCGGACCAAGAGGACAGCAGTTCGGGATCCACTTTGCCCGCGTCCACTTCGGCAATGGATTTTTGAATCTGCCGCACGAAGTCTTTTTTGAGTTTGGGGTATAAATCTTTCCCTTTGTGCTCCAGTTTGGTGAACCAAGCCAGGTGGTTGATGCCCGCGCATTGCCAGGCGAGTTCCTCATACGGAACCCCCGCATAGCGGGCCAAAAGGTTGCTGGTGCCCTGGACACTGTGACACAATCCGACCACCGGGATTTCCGAAACCCGTCCCGCGGCCGTGCAGAGCATGGACATGGGATTGGTGTAGTTGAGCACGATGGCCTGCGGACAAAGTTCCTCCACATCCCGCAGGATCTCCAAAAACGCGGGGATCGACCGCAGGGATTTGAACAGTCCGCCGGGTCCAATGGTGTCGCCGATGCATTGATCCACACCGTATTTCAGGGGGATGTCGTTGTCGAGTTCCACGCAGGCGGCTCCACTGACCTCGATGCAGTTGATGATGTAGTCGGAATGAGGCAGCATGTCCCGACGGTCCGTGGACGCTTCCACTTTCCATCCGCTCCCCTTCACCAGTTGCCGAATCATGCGGGTAGTGAGCTTCAGCCGTTTTTCATCAATGTCAACGAGCGCAAAGGTCCCGCCCATGGCACCGGGCGTTTTCATGATGTCGTTCAAGACCCGCGGGGTGAAAAAACTGCCCGCGCCCATGAAAGTCACTTTGATTTTCCGGGAAAAATTGCCGGGCAAGCCGGCGATATCCGCGTCTTGGGTGTGGGCGGCGTGGCCTTCGTTTTTCAATTGTGGGCTCTTTTTTTCACTCATGAATTTCTCCTGTTTGAGAAGAGGTGGTTGTACGTGCTTGTGAGATGGTTCTGAACGAACCCTACCCTTTTTCCAAGCGTTCCCCAAGAAACTAAGCTTGATTTCGAATCTGCATTTGCGCCTGAATCATGCCCGAACCCTGTTCGGCGCCAGCCGGATGAGCCTGGAGGATGTCGCGAATCGGTTTCACCGGCGAGTTGCCCATGTACAAACCCTGGACCCCGTGATGCGAATTTCCCGGCAAACTTTTTTCATTCCATGATTGCCAAACCGGAAATCTTCGCCTAAGAACGCGACTTCGATCTGCTGATCAACTCTAAGGCCGGAGTGGCGGAACTGGCAGACGCGCCGGATTCAAAATCCGGTGCCCGTGAGGGCGTGTGGGTTCGAGTCCCACCTCCGGTACCAATGGGTTTTCAGTGGACATTTTCTTCAGGGTATGTTTAAAGATACCCAGGAGAATTCTCCACCAATTTTGGTGGTGGGATAGCGAAGCGGTCAAACGCATCAGACTGTAAATCTGACACCTCATGGTTTCGGAGGTTCGAATCCTCCTCCCACCACCACCTTTTTCACCCCGCTCTTGCGGGGTTTTTTGTTGCATAAAACCCAATAAAGTCAGTAGTTTCGTGGTTTTATGTGGTCCTGACCATAGGAGAGGTTCAGGTTTCGGGGTGGGTTCAAAGGTCACCACTGAACACTTGTGCCCGCAACACATAAGTAAATGATAAGGTGAGGATCACCCGCCTATCGCGCTGGCCAGGTCTTACCGTTCCCTCCCTTTCCGCTCCGGCGCGTGCGCTTCCCTTTTGGAATGGTTGCTGGCGGTATCCACCAGGCAAGCGGCGGCGCGGGCCATGAGGCGGGGTTTC
>PXAS01000257.1 GCA_003565815.1 PVC group bacterium | reverse complement strand
CAGACAGGTGTGATCCGCATGGTACATCATGGCCTGTTCGACAATCGTCCTGAGATCCGCGCGGCGCAATGGACATTCGCCGGAACCCTTGTCCATGGTCCGCTGGTAGGTGCTGGAGAGCATGCGTTGAAAACGAATCAACTCCGCGGGCGGTAAACGTTCCATAATTTCAGTGCGATCAAGACCCGGTGGCAGACCATGCTGGATCAGCCAGACATCCCTGCGTTGTGCCCATTTTTCACGTGCGGCTTTGGGAATCGCATCCCGGGTCATGAAGGTCACGAAATAACAGATTTCCCGCTGTTCCAGATGCGGAAGAGATTGTCGCCAGCCACGGGTGATGCGGGCGGGATCGAAGAAACGGAAGTGTTCCATAATGTTGGATGTGAGTAAGGTGATAGATCGTAGCTGCAACTGTCCCAGTTGCAGAAGACTTTTCGAAGCTGGGACAGCTTCGACTACGGCGATGATCGTAGCTGCAACTGTCCCAGTTGCAGAACGCATTTCGAAGCTGGGACAGCTTCGACTACGGCGATGATCGTAGCTGCAACTGTCCCAGTTGCAGAAGACTTTTCGAAGCTGGGACAGCTTCGACTACGGTGATGGACCGTAGCTGCAACTGTCTCAGTTGCAGAAGCATTTCGAAGCTGGGGACAGCTTCGACTACGGCGATGGACCGTAGCTGCAACTGTCCCGGTTGCAGAAGCGTTTCGAAGCTGGGGACAGCTTCGACTACGGTGATGATCGTAGCTGCAACTGTCCCAGTTGCAGAAGCATTTCGAAGCTGGGGACAGCTTCGACTACGGCGATGGACCGTAGCTGCAACTGTCCCGGTTGCAGAAGCATTTCGAAGCTGGGACAGCTTCGACTACGGCGATGATCGTAACTGCAACTGTCCCCGGTTGCAGAAGCATTTCGAAGCTGGGACAGTCAGATTTCAGGGAAACCGGATCCGGGCCGAGGCGTCCATATTGGCGTTATTCGCCTCCTGTCCGCCAAACCGCCGCAACCACATTCGCTCACGTTAACGTAGCAAGCGATGCCGAGCCTCCTCCTCGCTCCGCCGCCGCGCCTCCCGCCACTGTTCCTGGATTGGTACGATCCGATCCACGAACTCTTCGCGAAAACGTTCGTATTCCTCGGGTGTTTTAAAATGGGATTGTGTTTCGGCTTCTTCCGGTATAATCGTAAGTGAATCAAGCATAAAGGGCTCCTTCTAGGGTGTTCAAATTGGAATTGAATAGCGAATATGGCTCGAAATCAAGCAATTTCAACTCTTGAATATTAGGATCTTTATTTTGCGCGGACCCCACATCCACGATCATTTTCTCCGGATAATGCAAGACGATCCAGCCGTCTGGTTCGAATTCATTGCGGGTGGCGTCCCATACCACCTCGCCAAGAATTTTTTTATTTTGTCGATACTCATCCCATTCAGCGAACTCGCAGACCCAGATGAAATGGGGCATTGGAAGTTGGCGATACGTCCGCTCCGCCAGGGGATTCCCCATCCCCCGTGTCCGCAAAAGGGTCTTGAATGCGCGTGAAGAAGTCAGAAACAACCTACGAACGATTATTCGGTTTCTCAAGCGTGGCGAGGTATCGAGCCCCCGCTTATCCCCCTCCAGCAAGCTCTCAATCAACGACTGGGCATTTTCAGCCGATAGAAAGGCCTTCTCGGGCAAGGGAACAATGAACTCCTCGATCTGTGACCAATCATACCTGGAATCATTTCCACCGCTCGGGGATTGGCAGTGGCGTCGGAGGATCTGGTAAGGATACCAATTGTCATCATTTACTATCAGCGCCTCATTGAAATTAGATGAATATACTGGCTCGGCAGCCTTATCTGGAAATGGTTTCGTATAGTCGGACCAGTGCCCAAAAGCCGCGAATACGTGGCTCTTAACGGTTACCAGTAGAGGCAATCCGGATTCGATGTACGTGTACAAAAGATGCTCAAATGTCTCTTTATACTGCTGTCGGCTGTATATGATCGGCGCGAACCCGTGCAACCGCATCGCCTCCGCCAGTTGCCAGGAATAAAGACCGGAAGAAGGAAAAACCCGATGCCCAATGGCATGATGGTTGGCGTAATTCGCAATTTCAAACGGCCGAATTTCGGAGTAAACCGAATAGCAATTACTGTAATAACGGAACAACATCCACAATGCGGATTCCGCACAGACTGTCGCGTCTCCGTCCTTGCTAATAAAGGGAAACCCCTCCACTTCAAGCTGACACCCCAGCAGACAGACTTTTTCCCGGCAGACGCTCACATGAGCGCGACGCTCCAGGCGCAGGCGATGGCTGAGCAAGGTTCTCCCCAAGCAGTTCGGATAGGTAGGTCGGATAACAGCGTATCCCAAATAGCCCTTTACCACGGAGTCGTGGACCTCAGTAATATTCGTCTCTTCTACGGGGCAATCAAAAAAATGAAGGCGTATACACCTCGCTTCGGGAGTCACGAATCGTTTCGAATGAAATTGTGAAAACGTGTCCCGATAATCCTTGTCAATATAATGCCGCTCCAGTACCACCGCTTTGCAGGCCCGATCCAAAACTGGTTGAAGACGATTTAAGCCTCGCCTGTCCAGCATAGGCTTCCCCAACTTCAATAGTGAGTTCCAGTCATCGTGTTCATCAAACACCAGGAGCGGAAAAACCGTATTTTCTCCTTTAATCATTTCTTATGATTAGGCCCTCTAATAAGAGGGATCAAGGACTTTCACAAGGAAAACCTGGATTTGCAATTCGGTCTCGGGATGAATCGGCGATGGACCTTAGCTGCAACTGTCCCAGTTGCTGAAGACTTTTCGAAGCTGGGACAGCTTCGACTACGGCGATAATCGTAGCTGCAACTGTCCCCGGTTGCAGAAGGCGTTTCGAAGCTGGGACAGCTTCGACTACGGCGATAGACCGTAGCTGCAACTGTCCCAGTTGCAGAAGACTTTTCGAAGCTGGGGACAGCTTCGACTACGGCGATAGACCGTAGCTGCAACTGTCCCAGTTGCAGAAGCGTTTCGAAGTTGGGGACAGCT
>PXAS01000396.1 GCA_003565815.1 PVC group bacterium | reverse complement strand
TCCCGGTCTCAGCTGGCTGGCAGTATCGCCAGAAGCCGCGCTGCGAGGAGTCCGGCGTGTCGTCGCCGATGTCGTGGAGGAAATGAACGCATCAGGAGAATTAGTTCCCGAACCCCTGGCCTGTCGAAAATTCAGTGGCAAATTTATGGTGCGGGTCCCCCCTGATGTACATCGCGACCTAACCCTCCAAGCGGTGGAAGCCGGGGTGAGCCTCAATCGATTGGCCACAGTGAAACTCGCACACTGACCAAAGCCAACAATTCCCGCCTCCGAACCAGTCGGAGCGGGCGGATGTTGCATCAGATTTTTACCTGAAGTTCAAACTAAGGTATCACCGCAACACCGAAAAATCGGCGAAATACGCGTAGATTGCGATCACCGCCACCACCAGAATCCCGCCCACCGCGGGCGCGAATTTCCAGGGCGTCAGGTTCACCGCCCTGGCGTCTTGATGAATCCAGGGTTCGGTCATTGGGGCCACTTTGCCGATGATCAACATGCCCAACACCAGGATCAAAAAGACCAGGCCCAGAAAGTGGTATTCATTTATCAATCCGGCCCACCCACTGAACGGTGGAACAAAATACCCCAGCGCAATCATCACGATCCCGGCGACCAGGGCAAAATTTCCGGCCTGAGGCGGTAGACGTCGATTCAACATTCCCATAAGCACCGCCGCGAAAATGGGAATAAAGTAGATTCCATTCATTTTTTGCAGGTATCCGAAGATACTCTCGAATTTCGCCAGTTGCGGAGCCAGCAACATGGCTGTAATGGCGAGAACCCAGCCAAATAACTTCCCGGAGGCCACCACCCGGGACTCCGGCGCGTCGGGACGGAGAAGATCCTTGTACACGCCCAAGCTGAAGAGGGTACAGGTGCTGTTCAGGGCCGAGTTGAAACTGGAGAGAATCGCCCCCATCATCACCGCCGCGAAAAATCCGGCAAGGGAGGTGGGCAGCACCTGATTCACCAGACGCCCGTACGCTTCCACCGGACGGATATCCTCGCCCATGAACAGAACAAACGCGATCATGCCGGGAATCACCAGATAGAGCGGCCCCAACAATTTGAGCGCCCCCGTAAGCAGCACGCCCTTTTGACCCTCCGCCAACGAACTCGCGCCCAGGGTGCGCTGGATGATTTGTTGATTGGTGGTCCAATAAAAGAAATTCAACAGCAGCACCCCGGTAAAAATAGTGAAAAAGGGCACCGAGGACTCGGAGCCGCCAATCGAATTCATCCGCTCCGCGTGCTCGACGGTCAGCACCGACCAGCCCTCTCCCACGGTTCCGCCCAACGCCCGCAAGCCAAACACCGTAATCATCATGCCTCCCACCAGCAAGCCGGCGCCGTTCAAGGTGTCCGACACCGCCACCGAGCGCAAGCCGCCGAACAGGGCGTACACCGACCCGACCAATCCGACCAGCCACACGATCAGAATCAGGGTCGTCCGGGATGATTCCAGCCCCAGCATACTCTGCACATCCAGAATGTCGATCATTCCCTGTGCTCCGGTATACAGAATGATGGGCAGCAGGATCAGCGCATACGCGGATAGAAACACCAGATTGCAGATGGTATGAGTGGTTTTTCCATAGCGCTCCAACAGAAATTGGGGAACGGTGGTGATGCCGCTGCGCAGAAAACGGGGAAGAAAAAACAGGGCCATCGCCACCAGGGCCAACACCGCAACCACCTCCCACACCATCACGCTTAAGCCGTCCCGAAAGGCGTCCCCGTTTAAGCCCACCATTTGCTCGGTGGACAAATTCGTCAGCAACAAACTCCCGGCAATCAAAGGAAAGGTGAGACGACGCCCCCCCAGGAAATAACCGTCGTTGCTGGACCGCTCGTCTTTGCGCGTAATCACATAGGTTGCTACGGCGACCAGAACGGTGAAAAATAAAAAAGATCCAAGTATCATAACGGCCTCCGAAACGGGGTGGAACTACCGGCGAATGGTCGAGGATAAATGGGCTGGACCCAAAGCACAATAAAAAACTCCGCCGAAGTGGGGATATGTACGGCTGATTTTTTGAGAGTTCAAAAACAAACCGTCGCAAGGTCTTCCGTAAAAAACCGCCATAAAACCCCGCCAATCCCTTCCGGGACGCGCTGATGGACTGGGCGTTGTGAAATCAGGGATGAAAAAAATAAAAATGGAGGTGATCCTGCGGATGCTTCGCCGGACTGCGGATCATCGTCGGACTCCCACTGGAAAGGACAAATGATTCGCGGGACGTCATCGCCATTCGCAGAATTCCCTTCCCCCAAAAAAATCCGCGGGACCGCGAAGCATCCGCAGGGTAAAAAATCTTCGCATCCAGTCAGGGAACGGGTCGTGATCGACGGGTTCATAGACCCAATCCCCTCTGGGCGGGTCGGTGCCGCTGTGACGGTTGGGTTCCACGCGAACGCCCTCCTGCCACAGACCCTGGCATCTGAGTATCTGAAAACAGAGTCGGGAATTTGCTGGAGGAAGCCAACGAGATGACCGCCATCATGGTGGCAAGCCGTAAAACCGCTTCCTCCTGATTCGTCATTCGGTTCATCATTGTTGATCGACGATCAATCAGCGTTCCTCGTAGACCGCCTGAAAGCTGTCGAAATGCCGGGTGAGGCATTGCCAGAGTGAGGCATTGCCAGAGTGGCGATGCCTTGGTCTTCCGGAAATGCCCCCCAGCGGTCGCACAGCACCGCGAGTACGCTTCCGGTGGACTGAGCCGGTAAATCATTGATCCAGGCCGATCCGTGTTCCCAATAAATTCGCGGGACAATCCTTCTTCCTCACCGCCCAACATCCGCGCCCCGGATCTGATCCCGAGCATGACCCTCGTCGTAATACGAATATGTAATTACTTCATACTTTCAGCCTCTGCGCCCTACAAAATTGTCGCCTACGGAACACAAGCGTCTCTATAATATTATCCTTAAAAAGTAAATACATCGAATAAACCGCCCTGAAACGTATGAATTCAACGGCTTGGCACAGTGATTGCTAAACGGGTTTCGTCTCATGATTCGTTGTCTTCAACACAAG
>PXAS01000286.1 GCA_003565815.1 PVC group bacterium | reverse complement strand
CTGAACATGGGAAAAAGCCTTCGGGGGAGACGGGGGCTTGTCCCTGCTTCAGGCGGCGAGTTCGTCCAAAAATTTTGCCAGGATTTCCGCGCCCCGGATGAGGTCCTCGACCTCGATATACTCGTCGGCGGTGTGGGCCTGGGCGATGTCCCCGGGTCCGAAAACGACGGTTTGATCGCAAACCTGGCTGAGGGGGGCGGCGTCGCTCATCCACGAGGTGCCCTCGCAAGTCGGGCGGACACCGGTCACCGATTCAATGGCGTCCAGCAGCCGTTGGGGCAGCTCCGATTCGGGAGGCGTGAAAAAGGCGGGGTTGGTCTGGTTGCGAATGCACTCCCCGGAGACGATGCGTTTTTCGCGCACCATTTCGTCGAGAATATGGCGGAGCGCCTGCTCGAAGAGTTCCGGTTTTTCGGTGGGGATGACCCGCCGGTCGAGTTGCAACAGGGTGTGGTCGGGAATGATATTGTATGTGACCCCGCCGCGCACCTGCCCGATGTTGAGGGTGGATTGCCCCAAGAGCGGGTGCGCGTGCATTTTTTGCAGGGATTTGTGGGCCCGGAGGATTTCCGGCAGAAGCCGGGCCAGGGCCTCGTTGGTGCTGACCCCGGATTCGGGTTGGCTGCCGTGACCGGAGCGTCCTTTGAGGACGACATCGTACCAGTTGGCGCCTTTGTGGGCCACTACGGGCACACAGCGGGTGGGCTCCAGGATCATGGCCTGATCGGCGCGCAGGCCGCGCCGGGCCAAGGCGGTCGCGCCTTTGGTGCCGCATTCTTCGTCCGGGGCGCCGACGAAGAGGAGTTTGATGCCTTTTTGGGTGATGGCGCGCACCCGTTCCGGGGTGAGAACGTGCAGGAGGGCGGCGGTGCTGCCTTTCATGTCGCAGGCCCCGCGTCCGTAAAGGCGTCCGCCGGAAAGGTTGCCTTCAAAGGGGGGGATGGTCATGTGTCCCACGCCCACGGTGTCCAAATGCACTTCGAACATGAAGCTGCGGGGGGCCTCCGCATCCCCGGCGGTGGCGAGGATGGCCGGACGATCGGGACCGTAGAGTTCCAGGCGTTCCACCGAGAACCCGCGGGCCTCCAGCAACGGGGTCAGGGCATCCGCCATGCGCCTTTCGCAGGCGTGCTCGGGCAGGGGATTGTGGGCGGGATTGACGGAGGGAACCCGGATCAAGTCTGTTAATAAGTCCGTAAGCCTTTGGGTGTTCATAAGTTATCCCGGATGAAAAAAATTGGCAAACCACAAGATATTGTGTTGTCTAATGGGGGCTCCCCATGATAATGTGTTTTTTGATCTTCCATAGTCTGCAAGCATAGTGCAGGGACCACAAGAATCGAGGCGGAAAAGCATGTACTTGAAAAAAGTTGAATTTCTAGGTTTTAAAAGTTTCGCGGATCGTACGGTGATGAGTTTCGAGCCGGGGATGACCGCCGTGGTGGGCCCGAATGGTTGTGGCAAAAGCAACATTGCCGATGCCATCCGTTGGGTATTGGGCGAGCAAAGCGCCAAGGCGCTGCGGGGCGGGAAGATGCTGGACGTGATTTTCAATGGCGCCGACGGGGTGAAGCCCACCAATTTCGCGGAGGTCACTCTGACCTTGGCGGATTGCGAAGAGGCTTTGAAAATGGAGTACCACGAGGTCACCCTGACCCGCAGACTGTTCCGCAGCGGCGAAAGCCAGTATCTGTTGAACAAGCAAAATTGCCGTTTGAAGGATATTCAGCGCATGTTCATGGACACCGGGGTCGGGCGCAACAGCTATTCGATCTTGGAGCAGGGAAAGATCGACCAGATTTTGAGTTCTCGTCCCGAAGACCGGCGGGTGGTGTTCGAGGAGGCCAGCGGCATCACCAAATACAAAAACGACCGCAATGACGCCCTGCGAAAGCTGGATCACACCCAACAGAATTTGCAGCGTTTGGACGACGTGATCCGGGAAGTGAAGCGGCGGATGATTTCGTTGCAGCGTCAGGCCGGGAAGGCGAAGCGGTACAAGGAAATTCAGGACAGTCTCCGGGGACGCGATTTGTGGCTGGCCCGCCACAAGCTGGGAAACATGCGGGAAACCATCGGCGAGTTGGAGGTGAAAGCCTACAACATGGAAAAAGAAATGAGCGCAGCCCGGCGGTCCGTGGAAAGTGGCGAGGAGGAAGTCACCGCCGCCCGCGCGGAGTTGGAGCGGGCGGACAAGGAAATCGCGGATGTGATGGAATCGGTGGTCGCCTTGCGCAATGAATTGAACCAGGCCAAACAATCGGTGAAAGTGAACCGCGAGCGCATCGAGGAAATGAAAGCCTATGCGTCCCGGGACAGCCGGGACGCGGAAGAGGCGAGGGCGCGGATCGATCAACACCGCGCCGGTTTGGAGGAAATCGCGGAGCAACTGAAAGAGGCCATGGCGCTTCGCGAAGAGGCCGAAACCGGGTTGAACGCCCGGCAGGAAGAGGTCCAGACCCTGGAGCGCGAAGCCCGGGAGTTGCGGCGGGTAGTGCAGGAACGCCGCGGCGGGGCTTTGGCGTTGGAACAGACGCAAAACAAACTGCAGGGCCAGATCCGTGATTTTGATCAACGGGAGCGGGGACGCTTGGTCCAGCAGGAACGACTGCGGGAAGAGGCCAAAGAGCTTGAAAACGGCTCCGGGGAGCGGGAAACACGGGTGCGGGATTTGGAAACGACCTTGAAAACCCTGTCCGAAAAAGAGGTGGCCGCCAAAACCAAGCTCTCGCAACTGACCGAACAGCAGCAGGATCAGGGGGAATCCATCCGCGTCCGCCGCCGGGAACTGAACGAACTCGATCAGGCCGTGGCCGGCTTGAAGGCCAAGCTGGACGTTTTGCAGGCCCAGGAGGCGGAAAAGGAGGATTTTCCCTCCGGCGCCCGCACGCTGTTGGGCAAGGAAACCATTGCCGGACTGGATCGATCCGCGGTGGTGGGGGCACTGGCCAAGCATGTGCGGGCCGACAAAGAGGCGCAAACGGCTTTGGAATCGATTCTGCGTTGTTGGATGGATGCGGTGGTGGTGCGGGACACCTCCGCCTTGCCGGAAATACTCGAGGCGTTGGTGAATGCCAAAGCCGGCGCCGCCCGCATTCTCGCCGTGAACGGAGCGGAGGCGCCGGCCCCGGTGGACGGCCCCGGGATTCGTTTGCGCGACAAGGTGAAATGCAAGGCGGCCTTGAATCCGCTGGTGGACCGCTTGCTTTCGGGGGTCTTTCTGGTGGAGGACCTGCGGGCGGCGGGATTGCCCGGGCCGGGGCAAACTTTCGTGAGTTCCGCCGGTCATTTGTTGCGCGGTGACGGCTTGATGGAATGTTACGCCGCCGATCAGGATTTGGGCAATCCCCTGGCCTTGCAGGCACGGATCTCCGAGACCGAAACCGCTTTGGAGGCCAAAACCACCGAGGCCCTGGCGTTGCGGGAGGTCATTGAAGCCGCCCAGGGCGAGGAATCCAAATTGCAGGAAGCCATCCGGGCCGCGCGGGAAGCCGTGCAGGGGCTCAGCCGGGACATGGCCGGACGGGAAGCCGAACTCAAAAACGTGACCCGCGAATGGACCCAGGCCAGGGATCGATTGCAGAAGGTGCAAAATCAGTTGAAGGTGCTCGACGAAACCCACGGAGCCTCTGACGCCGAACGCGCCAAGCTCGTGGAATCCCTCGAATCCGCGCGCGTGGAGCATGAAGCCCTGCGGGAAGAGATTGAAGGGGCGGCCAAGGCCTTTGACGAGGCGGAGGCGCGGCGCAACGAATCCCAGCGGGTGGCCACCGATCATCGGATCCGCTTTGCCGAACACAAGCAAAAGGTGGAATTGTTGGAGCGCCAACGCCACAACCTCGGCGAGCGTATTCGCGAGTTCGAGCTGACCATCAAAGAGCGCAGCGAAGGCGTGAACACCTATGAGCAACGTGTGTTGAAACTCGACGAAACCATTCGCGCCGCCCAGGCGAAAATCGGCCCATTGGAAGCGACGTTGGCGGAAAAAACCGAAATCCTGGAACGGTCGCGCGCCGACCGTCAGGAGCGTCAGGAGCGCGTGCAAACCCTGGAGCAGGGGCTCCGGGAGCAACGGCGGAAAATCGAAGGGCTACAGGCCACGCACGGCAAAATGGACGTCGATTTGGCCGAGCGTCGGGTGCGCATGGAAAATTTGGTGCAGCGGGTGACCGAAAGCTATCACATCGGCCTCGCCGAGGTGCAAAAAGCGGAAGAGCCGGAATGGCCGGATGGGGAAGCGCCTCCTTGGGACGTTCTGGAAGTCCACGTCGAGGAAATGAAGCAAAAACTGGAACAAATGGGGCCCGTCAACATGGTGGCCATCGAAGAATTCCAGGAACAGGAAGACCGGTATCAATTTCTGATGGCCCAGCAGGAAGATCTCGAACAGTCCAAACAGCAGTTGCTCGACACCATCCAGAAGCTCAACCAAACTTCCACGGAAATGTTCAACGAAACCTTCCGACAGGTCAACGAAAACTTCAAAGGCATGTTCCGGCAGCTTTTCGGTGGCGGCGAAGCCTATTTGGAGTTGGTGGACAACGGGGACGTGTTGGAGTCCGGCATCGACATCGTCGCCAAGCCCCCCGGGAAAAAGCCCCAAGTCATCAGTTTGCTGTCCGGCGGAGAGCGCACCATGACCGCCGTGGCCCTGCTGTTTGCCCTGTACATGGTCAAACCCAGTCCCTTCTGCGTGCTGGACGAATTGGACGCGGCCCTGGACGATGCCAACATCGGACGCTTTGTCGGCGTCGTGCAGGCCTTCCTGAAAAAATCACAGTTCATCGTTATCACCCACAATCAAAAAACCATTGCCGCGGCGGACGTGTTGTATGGCGTAACCCAACAGCGCAAGGGCATCTCCAAAGTGGTTTCCGTGAAACTCACCGACCACGACAAAGACCCCGAAGACGTGGCCCGCTCCAAGCAATTGGTCGGCGTGTAGGGCATGGAAAAACCCCAAAGGCCTTTCGAACGGGTTCTCGCTCCATCATTTTTCACTCGTCCGAGTCTTGCCCTGGGTTGAGCCGCGCCATGGTTGCGCCCCAACCGCCGAGGCGGGCATGGCAGGGGTGTTGGAAGGTTGCGACTTGGGGGTGTTTTTCGAGGAGGCGGTGGACGCCCTCCCGGAGGGCGCCGGTGCCTTTGCCGTGAATGATTCGGATTTCGTGGATGCCGCGTTCTTGGCAGGCGCGGATGTATTCGGGGATCAGGTCGCCGATTTCGTTTGGGCGAAAGGTGTGTAGGTCCAGCACGCCGTCGATCGGGATTTGATGGTCGTCCATGGTCACCCCGCGATTTCGAGCCCGTCGTAGGCCATGGAAATCCCCGCGGGCAGGGTGGGGTTGAGGGCGGGGTAGTCGAAATCGCAGCCCATGTGGGTGAGGTATGAGGCGGGGGCGCCGATTCGGTGCAGGAGCGCCAGACTACTTTCGAGGGTGAGGTGGGCGGGGTGGGGCTTGTGGCGGAGGGCGTTGAGGATCATGATGTCGAGGTCGCCCAGGATTTCCAGGGCTTCGGCGGGGAGATCCGAGCAGTCGGGCACGTATCCGATGCGTTTGCCGGGGGTTTCGATGAGCACGCCGTGACAGGGGAGGTCGGCATGGGGAACGGGAAAGGGGGTGAGTCGAAAGTCCCCGAGGGACACCGGGGCTTCCCAGGGGAGGAATCCCACCTTGGGCACCGCTTTTCCGGGGATGCGGAAGGCGCTGACGTAGGGATACACGATCTTCAGCCGGGCGAGGGTATGCGGATCGGCGTACACGGGCATGGGGGTTTCACGCGCCCAGGTGAAGCGGCGCACGTCGTCGAAGCCCATGACGTGGTCGGCATGTTCGTGGGTCATGAAGACGGCGTCGAGCGAATGGATGCCGAAGGTGAGCGCCTGATCACGGAAATCGGGGCCGGTGTCGATCACGAGGGTGTGACGCGCGTCCTGTAAAAGCAAAGAAGGGCGGCGGCGAATGTTTTTCGGATGTCGTTGGGTGCAGACTTCGCAGTCGCAGGCGATCATGGGCACCCCGTGGGACCAGCCGGTGCCGAGGAAACGGATGAGGGGTCTGGCGCTCATAAGAGCGGGGCGATGACCAGGGCCACCACGCTCATGAGTTTGATGAGAATGTTGAGGGCGGGTCCGGCGGTGTCCTTGAAAGGATCGCCGACGGTATCGCCGGTGATGGCGGCGTGATGGGCATCACTGCCTTTGCCGCCGTAATGTCCGCCCTCGATGTATTTTTTGGCATTGTCCCAGGCGCCGCCCGCGTTGGACATGAAGAGGGCGAGCATGACCCCGGAGACGGTGACGCCGGCGAGCAGTCCGCCGAGCATCTCCGCGCCGCCGAGGAAGCCGACGAGGATGGGGCTGAACACCCCGAGAAGGGCGGGGAGGCTCATTTCGCGGATGGCGGCCCGGGTGGAAATGTCGACGCAACGGGCGTAATCGGCCCGGGCCTCGCCTTCCAGGAGACCGGGGATGTCTCGGAATTGGCGGCGGACCTCCTCGATCATGGCAAAAGCGGCCCGTCCCACCGCGCCCATGGCGAAGGAGCTGAAGAGGAAGGGAAGCATGGCGCCCAGAAAAAGGCCGGCCATGACCTGGGGGTTGGTGACGTCAATGGCAAGGGCGGCCAATCCGGCTTCGGCACGTTTGAGATCCACGGTGGCCCGAAAGGCGGCGAAAAGGGCGAGGGCGGTGAGGGCGGCGGAGCCGATGGCGAAGCCCTTGCCGATGGCGGCGGTGGTGTTGCCCACGGCGTCCAATTTGTCGGTGCGCTGACGGACTTGGGGGGGCATTTCCGCCATTTCCGCGATGCCGCCGGCGTTGTCGGCGATGGGCCCATAGGCATCGACGGCCAATTGAATGCCGGTGGTGGCGAGCATGCCGAGGGCGGCGATGGCGATCCCGTAAAGTCCGGCGACGGCGTGGGAGGCGAGGATGGCGCCGACGATGCAGACCACGGGCAGGGCGGTGGAGACCATGCCCACGCCGAGGCCGGCGATAATGTTGGTGGCGGCGCCGGTTTGACTGGCCAAGGCAATGTGCTGGGAGGGTTTGCGTTCGTCGGAGGTATAGTATTCGGTGATCATGCCGATGGCCACGCCCGCGACGAGCCCGAAGGCGGTGGCGCCGAAGAGGGAAAGGGCGTCCCCGGGGAGCAGCAGGCGGCACAAGGGCCAGGTGAGGGCCAGCATGATGGCGGCGGCGCCGAAGGTTCCGGTGTTGAGGGCGGTCTGCGGGTTGCCCCCTTCCTTGGTGCGCACCAGGAAGGTGCCGCCGATGGAAATGAGAATGCCCATGGCCGCCAGGGCGCCGGGGAGAATGATTTTGGGCAGACTGCCCTCGGCGGCGCCGAGAACCATGGCCCCGAGAATACAGCCCACGTAGGATTCGAAAAGGTCGGCGCCCATGCCGGCGACATCGCCGACGTTGTCGCCCACGTTGTCGGCGATGGTGGCGGGGTTCCGGGGGTCGTCCTCGGGAATGCCGGCCTCCACCTTGCCCACCAAATCCGCGCCCACGTCGGCGGCTTTGGTGAAGATGCCCCCGCCCACGCGCGCGAAGAGGGCGATGCTGCTGGCGCCCATGGCGAAGCCGTTGAGGACGGGCAGAATGGTTTCACGAAGCTGAGCCACTTCGGTGCCGAAGACGGAGGTGTACACGGCCAAAAGCACGGATATCCCCAACAGACCGAGGCCGACCACGGACATGCCCATGACGGTTCCCCCGGAAAAGGCGATGTTCAAGGCGGGGTTCAGCCCGGTGGTTGCGGCTTGGGCGGTTCGGGTGTTGGAGGCGGTGGCAATGCGCATGCCAATAAAGCCCGCGAGGCCGCTGCAAAGGGCGCCGCCCACAAAGGAAACGGCGGTGAGTCGGAGAGCGCCGGGGTTGATGAGGGCGAGCAGGGCGGCCACGGCGACCACGAAGACCGCGAGCACTTGGTATTCCCGTCTGAGAAATGCCATGGCGCCTTCCCGAATGGCCTGGCCCAGGACTTTCACTTCTTCAGGTCCGGGGTCCTGCCGGTGGATCCACCGACTTTTCCACGCCGCAAAACCCAGCGCGGAAAGCGAACAGGCAATTGCAATTCCAATCCAAACTGTCAGGTTGTCCATCGTGTTGTTCTCCTAGGTCTTCAGAGGAAGGGTCGTCAGCTCATTCGATAATTTGCGTGGCCTGCAGGGCGCGTTGGCATTTTTCAAGTTGATTCATGTAATTGATCAACACCATGGGGCTGGCATCGGTTTGCCGTGCGATATTGAGGGCGATGCCGGCGGCGCGGGTGGCTTCTTCATGGTTTTGGTTCGCGTAATGAGCCTCTGAGAGGGTGCTCCAGACATGGTGGCTGTTGGGCTCGACCAGCATGGCCCTTTGGGCCATTCGCAGGGCGGTTTCCGGACGCCGGAAGTTCGGATCGTCGCTGGTGGCATACAGCCAGGCCAGGTTGTTCAGGGCTTGGAAATTTTGGGGAAAATCCTCGAGAAAGGCCAAGTATTGTGCTTCGGCGGCGGCATAATCCCGCAGGGAGAAATACGTGTCCCCCAACGCCAGTCGGGTAGGGGGGTGATCGGGATACGCGCCCAAAAATTCCATGAAAATCGTCCTGGCTTCCTGATATCGGCGGAATTGAATGTGTTCATGCCCCTCCCGCAGACGCGCGACCCAAACGCGCTCCGCGGGGGAGTGGAGGAGATGTTCGGGCATGGATAAGCCGTCATAATTCAAGGTGAGTTCCGGCAGGTCGCGGAGAGCGCCTTCCACGTCCAGAAGGGATGTCGGACGATCTTCGGGGAGATAGGGGAAGCGGGCCAGGATCGATCCTGGTCCCGAATTTTGTCCCGAACCTTGTCCAAAAACCAGGCTGACTCCGGTTTGCAGGACAAAGAAAGCCATCAGGCAAAGCAGGCGCTTGGGATTCATGGGGTCTCCTCATTTTCGGGTTCGGAAGGGGCTTCCTGACTTCCGGTTTCGGTTGGCGGGAGGGCGGGGATGGGGGTTGGGAGTGGACGCGGACGCAGGCGCACGCGGGCGGGATTCACGTCCAGCACTTCCAACCCGGCGGGGATGTTTACGAAAACCCTAGACCCATTGGTGTCGGGTCCGGCCTCGGCGAACGCGCGGATTTCACTCACATCCAATGCATCCAGCAGGGCGGGGCTTCCCTGCAGGGACACATCCACCAAAGCCGGGTTGGGAATCAAATCGGGCATGGGGCCCTCGGCGGGGTCCCGGTAAAGGCGGACGGGGATTCCGGTGAAGCGTCGGTCTTCGGTGAGTCCCACCAGGGTGACCCGCACCAAAACGCGGGAGGGTTCCACGCGACCGACCCAGTCCGCGGTGGGCGGCAGAACGTCGACGCGTTGCTCGAAGCTGCCCACGCGGTCGGACAGGTTCAAGGGGGACGTTTGCAGGGCGGTGATGGCTTCCAGCCGCTCGCTGGCCCCGTAGAGCGTCACCCGGGGGGGATCGGTGACGATGGTTTCCACTTGCATCCCCAGGACCGGATCTCCGGTGAGGTTCACGCGGAGAGGCAATTGTTTTTGTCCTTCCAGCCCGATGCGCACTTCAATCAGGGAGGGGTCGATTTCCGCGACCCGGGCCTTGCTGTTGTGGGTCACGTTGCGGGGGCCCAGCCGAATTTGCCTTGTGGTTTCGTATTCGCGTTTGTCAAATTCCCCGTCGGTCAGATCCGCGTTCAGCAAAACCGTACGGTCATCAATGAGCAATAGATCCTCCTTGGTGCCGCGGAACGTCACTTGGAAGTCGCTGGAGGTTTTCCCGAGGACGGCCCAGCCATCGGGCAGGTCCACGTTCAAATCCAGGTTGGCAATGGTTTTGTCATAATTGGTGATTATATTGACGATATACCAGGACAGCAGGGCGAGCACCAAAGCCATGGCTTTCAGCTTCACATTGGAGGAAAAAAGGTTTTTCAAAATGGATTTCATGATTTGGACCCGTGTTCCGAAGGATTGGAGGAGAGGTCGGACCAGCCGCTTTCCTCTTCGCGGCGCGCTTGGCGCGAAATCATGGTGGTGAGCATGCGGCGGAGGCGTTCATCGTCCAGCCCCCGGCTGAGGCGCCCTTTGAAGGCGAGGGAGATGTTACCGGTTTCCTCGGAGACGACCACGACAATGGCGTCGGTTTCCTCGGTGATGCCGATGGCGGCCCGGTGCCGGGTGCCGAGGGAGCGGTGCAGTTCCTCGCGCTGGCTGAGGGGAAACACGCAACCGGCGGCCACCAGGCGGTTGCTGCGAATGATCACGCCCCCGTCGTGAAGGGGACTGCGGGGAAAGAAAATGCTGCTCACCAGGTCCGGGGTCACCCGGCTGTCGATGGGAACCCCGGTCTCCTCGACCGATCGCAGGCCCGCTTCCCGTTCGATGGCAATCAGGGCTCCGATTTTTTTGCGGCTGAGGTCCCGGACGGCGTTGACCAGGGGGTCGATGATTTCCTTGGCTCCGCCGGCTTTGCTGCCGCCGCCGGAGCCGGGGAGGACCCCCGGGCGGCCCAGTTCCGCCAGGGCTTTGCGGATTTCCGGCTGGAAAATGATGACAAAGGCGAGCACGAGATTCACCGAGAAGGTACGGAACATCCAGTTCAGCGTATGCAGATTCAAAAAATAGGTGAAGGCCAGCACCCCGATCAGGGCCATGGTCAAGCCACTGAGCACCTGGGCCCCGCGCGTGCCCCGGATGAGTTTCAACAGATGATAAAAGATGAGCCAGAGGAGCAAAACCTCCGTCACCTGCGTGAGGTAGGTGAAGCTGGGCAAATCCAGATAGGCGAAGTTGAAGGCGAGCGGGAATGGGGTCATGTGCTTGAAGATGTGTTTTGGTGTATCCTATCAATAATCCTTGCCACATCGCAAGAGAACAATACATCATGAACCCGCATTATTTTCGCCCCGCGCTCCACGCAGGCGGAAAAGCCGGCCAAACTGGCGGCCAAACGGTCGTCCACCGCCCGTCCGGTGATTTCTCCGAGCCAGCGTTTGCGGGAAACGCCGAGCAGAAACGGATGGGGGAGGGCGGCGGTCATTTCGGGCAGATCGCGTATCAGGGTGAGGTTATGCTCCAGCGTTTTGCCAAAGCCGATGCCGGGATCGAGCACGATGGCGCCCGGCGCCACCCCGGCGCGCCGCGCCGCTTGCACGCGTTCGTGCAAATAGGCGAGCACCTCCCGGGTCACATCCGCGTAGCGGGGTTCTTTTTGCATGTCCGCGGGGCGGCCCCGCATATGCATGAGCACGAGACCCGCGCCGGTTTCCGCCGCCAGGGGCAACATGTCCGGATCCAGGGTCCCGGCACTGATGTCGTTGAGGATGACCGCGCCCGCGGCCAGCGCCGCCCGGGCCACCTGGGCTTTGGTGGTGTCGATGGAGATGACCGCATCCGGCGCCCGGGCTTTGATGCGCTCGATGACGGGCACCACCCGCGCGATTTCCGCTTCGGCGGAGACCGGGGTTGCTCCCGGGCGAGAGGATTCCCCGCCGACATCGAGGATGTCCGCGCCTTCCGCCAGGAGAGCGAGGGCATGTTCGGCGCCCCGCTCCGGGTCCGCGTGTCGGCCGCCGTCTGAAAACGAATCCGGGGTCACATTCACGACTCCCATGATCCGGGTTTTTCCGGAGAGTGCCATGCCGCCCCCGGCAAACATCCAATGCTTGGGTTCAGCGGACGACATGGGCGACTTAAGCGGGTGTGGGAGAGGGCTCGGTGGCGGCGCCGCCGTCCTCTTCCTCGGGCTCCTCTTTTCCGGATGCCCCCTCCGAGGAGGCTTTCTCTTCTTCGGAAAGTTCGTCTTCCCGGACGGCTTCGGGTTCCGATTTGATTTTTTTCGGCGGATCGCCGCGTTCTTCGGGGGTGCGGATGCGGTTGTATTGCACGATGTCTT
The DNA here is from genome assembly GCA_003565815.1 of PVC group bacterium. Lineage (GTDB taxonomy): Bacteria > Verrucomicrobiota > Kiritimatiellia > SS1-B-03-39 > UBA6053 > PXAS01. The sequence goes on along the minus strand of PXAS01000286.1, from coordinate 1,483 downwards.
CCACGTCCCGCCCGTCGATGGTTTCCATTTCCACCAGCAGTTTGGCCATGGTGTCGAGTTCGGTCCGTTTTTCCGTGAGAATGCGCAGGGCTTCGTCGTGACTGTGCTTGAGGATTTGCGAAACTTCCGCGTCGATTTTGCGGGCGGTTTCTTCGCTGACTTTCTGGGAACGACTGACTTCGCGTCCCATCCAAAGGTGTTCCTCGTTGCTGCCAAAGGACTGAGGGCCGAGTTCTTCGGTCATGCCGAAGCGGCAGACCATGGCCCGGGCAATGGAGGTGGAACGTTCGATATCGCTCACGGCGCCGGTGCAAATGTCATCCAAGGCCAATTCTTCGGCCGCGCGTCCGCCCATGAACCCGACGAGCATGGCTTCCAGCTTTTTCTTGCCGGTGGTGTACTGATCTTTTTCGGGAAGCTGCATGGTGGAGCCCAGCGAGGAACCGCGTGGGATGATGGTGACCTTGTGAACGGGTTCCGCGTGTTTGAGGACGTTGAGCACGATCGCGTGCCCGGCCTCATGATAGGCGGTGGCCAGCTTTTCGTCGTCATCCATCATCTTGCCGCGGCGTTCGCGGCCGAAGCGAACCTTGTCGCGGGCTTCTTCAAAATCTTCCATTTCCACCGAAGTGGCGCCGCGGCGGGCGGCCTGGAGGGCGGCCTCGTTGGTGAGGTTGGCCAAATCCGCGCCACTGAAACCGGGGGTGCCGCGGGCGACCACGGACAAATCGACCTCGCCGGAGATGCGAATGTTTTTGGTATGAATGCGCAGGATGCGTTCGCGCCCTTCCAGGGTGGGGAGGTCCACCACAATTTGGCGGTCGAAGCGGCCCGGACGCAAGAGGGCGTTGTCGAGCACGTCCGGACGGTTGGTGGCGGCCACGATAATGACCCCCTCCTGGGTGTCGAACCCGTCCATTTCCACGAGCAGGGCGTTCAGCGTCTGCTCGCGTTCGTCGTGTCCGCCGCCCATGCCGCTGAAACGGCTGCGGCCCACGGCGTCGATTTCGTCAATGAAGATGATGCAGGGGGCATGGCGTTTGCCCTGTTCGAACATGTCGCGCACGCGGCTGGCGCCGACCCCGACGAACATTTCCACGAAATCCGAACCGCTGATGCTGAAGAAAGGCACGTCCGCCTCTCCGGCGATCGCTTTTGCGAGCAGGGTTTTTCCGGTTCCTGGCGGACCCGAGAGCAATACCCCCTTGGGAATGTGGCCGCCCAGTTTCTGGTAGCGTTTGGGGTCTTTGAGGAAGTCAATGATCTCCTCGACCTCTTCCTTGGCCTCCTCGATGCCGGCCACGTCTTTGAAGGTGATTTTGTTTTTGTCGCGGGTCAAGAGTTTGGCCCGGCTTTTTCCGAAGCTCATGGCGCCTTTTCCGGCGGCGCGCATTTGGCGGATGAAGACGAAATACAGCACCGCCATCAAGAGTATGAAGGGCACCACGCTCACGAGCACGTCGCGCATGAGGGTGTTGGCCTG
>PXAS01000084.1 GCA_003565815.1 PVC group bacterium | reverse complement strand
GGTCCGTGGGGTATGGATTTGCATGGGCGTTAATGTTTTTGTGTGCCGGCGGTATGATGGTCATGTTTCGCCGTCGCGGCTGGATTGGCAAACGCCATTGAAGACATAACGTTCCCGCCGCCACGCCGTAGTCCTCGAAGTAGGTGTTGAGGGATTGGTGCATCGGTCCGTTTTGACACGTCGCTACGCGACGCGGGGGGCGTGGGGGTCACGTGGGTTGAAACCCACGGCTATGCGTGGGACCGTCGCTACGCGACGCGGGAGGCGTGGGGGGCATTGGGATACGTGGATTGAAATCCACGGCTATGCGTCGGACCGTCGCTACGCGACGGGCGCGGCAATTTGTCGATGAACGCACGGTGGAACACTCTAAAATTGAGAATTCAACGATTTTGACATTTGTTTTCTAAAAATTTCCACAAGGTTTTATGCATCCTGATGGTCTGTCTTTGAAGGAGCTGCGCCAACATTTCCTTCGGACTCCAGCGAAAATGGGTCAAGTGTCCGCCTGTTGATTGAAGCGGGCCTCGAACTCGCGTATGGAATCGAGTATTTCATCAAACTCCGGGGTTTCGCCGAAGAACATCGGGCCACGCATGGCATCGTAGTCGGCTTTCCAATCCGGTAAATGGTGGTCCGGTGGGACGAGACGGAAGGAACCGGGTCTGTGAGTGGAGTAGTCCACCCAGGAGTAGCGGAAGAATGTCTCGCGGTGTTCGGCCACGCGGGCGAAGAGGACCATGTCCGACAAGGCGGTTTCGCCAACGCCGCCGCGCAACAGGCACCAGAGGTCGTAATAGTGACGGGCCATGCGGAGCTTCCGCGGTTTGTCGGCCGGGCGGAAGGTTTCCTCATGCAGCAGACAGGCCTTTTCCCAAAAGGTGCGTTCGGCGGCGAGGACACGGACGGGCGAGGCCCCGCAGGTATCAAGGGCGGGAAACTGCTCCAGCACATAGGGGGTGATCATTTGCTGCTCGTGCGGCCAGTCGTCGGAGCGGGCACCCAGTTCGATCTTCACGCGGGGTGGAACATAGCCGGCCGCCTCCTTCGGGAAGACGGAAGGGTAGTGGAAGAGCAGACACTGGCCGTCCGGCATGTCGGGATCGACCTCCAGCTTCCAAGCAACCGGACCGAGTGACTCCGCCATGCGTTCGGCAAGCGCGGGCTGCAGGGCTTCCTGTACCCAGTAGCGACAGGAGGTCATGAGGGCTTCGAGGCGGGCTTTGCGCTGTTTGTTGCTGGGGGCCTTGTCGGGGGCGGCATCGCCCCCGAACCCAAGCCCCTGTTTATCCACAACAAGGTCGATGTCTTCTGAGAAGCGTTCGATGAGCTTCCATGCCTTTGAAAGCGATGTGCCGCCCTTGAAGGTGATGTTTTCGCCGATTCCGGGCAGGTTAAAGAGTTCACGCAGCGTCCAGCAAACCCAGAAGTCCTTCTCCACGCTGAAGGCCTGCAATCCCATCTCCGCGTCCACCTGTTGAAAAGCGAGGCGGCGGCGTTCGGATTCAAGCTGAAGAAAGGTATTCATGTGCCGTTGGTCGATTCGGTGAGGGGACGGAGCACATCGGCGATCCACGCGGGAGCTTGGATGAGATCCTTGCGGAGAAGGTCCCGGTCCTGGTCGTTGATCTTGCGGCGCAGGATGGCGAGGACGCGATCATCGACCTGATCTTTGCCGAGATAACGCAGCGCCTGGATGATGGTGCCGCTCTTGCGTCCGGCAGTGGCCATGTTTCGGGGGGTGGTGTGCTGGAGGATGATCTCGCGTTTGCCAAGCTTCACTTTGCGGGCGGGACCGTCGGTGAGAAAGACGACGCGGGAGGGCACCTGCTCGGAAAGACCAAGCTGGTTGGCGGCATAGGCCCCGGAGGGCTGGATGCGGATGGCGTCCCGCGCGACGAGGGCGCGGGCGATGGCGTCGGCCGGGGGCGCGAGGGTGCCAAGCACCGGATCGGTGGCCGGGTAGTCGTAAAGCCCGCGGGCAAGCAGACGAATCGTTCCCGCGGCTTTGAGGCGGTGAAGGGCAAGATCAATCGCCCGCCTGCTGCCCAGATCCAGGAAGTGCTTGGGCGTGAACACCCATCCCCTGCCTCGCTTGAGGATACGGCCGGTCACCTGTGAGTCTATGGATTGTGCGTGTTTACCCATCTTGTTTTTGAAAGAAATCGTATGTGCTTTTTCTTTCAAAACAAGAACAATTTTATAAAAACCCCAAGGGATGGATTGCCGGGGATGGTTTTTCTGACGCCCCGGGAATTGAAGGCGGGAATGTGACCGTCCCGCATCCTGGGAATCCGGCGCGGGACGCGCCGCCCCCATATTTGATGAAATCCCATATTCAGAAAAGAGTTTTGAGGCTTTTCCGACCATCGGAAAACCGGAATTCGCTTTTTCCGATGGTCGGAAAACGTACGGTGCTTGATATTCGATGCTGGATGTTCTCCCCTCTTCTCCCTTATCCAGCGAGCTTGCTCGCGATTCTCCCTTCTCCTTTATCCGCGGCGAAGCCGCTTCCCCCTTTGCCCCGGCCAATGCGGAGATTGGCGCTCCTGTCCCCCTTCGCCCCGTTCGACGTTCAACGTTCAACGTTCGATGTTGGACGTTCAACTTTCTCCTCCTTCTCCCTTCTCCAGCGAGCTTGCTCGCGATTCTCCCGTATCCTTTATCCGCGGCGAAGCCGCTTCCCCCTTTGCACCGGCCAATGCGGAGATTGGCGCTCCTGTCGTCCCCCTTCGCCCCGTTCGACGTTCGATGTTGGACGTTCTCCCTTCTTCTCCCTTCTCCAGCGAGCTTGCTCGCGATTCTCCCTTCTCCATTATCCGCGGCGAAGCCGCAACCCCGCCAACCCCGCCAGCCCCACCAGCAGCAGCGTCCCCGGTTCCGGGATCACCGCAATCACATAGCGGGAATCTCCTGTGCGTGTTCCGCCTCCGAATGTCGTCGCCACCCCCGCCGCCACGCCGAAGTCCTCGAAGTAGGTGTTGTCCGACATCGCCAGTTGCAGGCCCGTCGTCATGTCCCCAAACACATACTCCCCGGAATTCCCGGTGGTTGACAGGAG
>PXAS01000229.1 GCA_003565815.1 PVC group bacterium | reverse complement strand
TCAACAAAGCCGCCTTCCCCGAAGGGATCAACGCCCCGGTACAATACGGCGAGGGGATCAAGGCCGCCGCCGTCTATCTGAAGCACTACCAGTTCCTGCCTTATGAGCGTACCTGCGAACTCCTGAGTTCCGCACACACTAAAAGGACCCCTTTAAAACCCCTGTAAACATTGACTTTAGTTTTGAAAACGGGTGTCCCGTGTGTAAAATGCACACATGTTCGTACGAAAGAAGCGCAATAAATCCGGTAATATCAGCGTACAAGTCATTGATAAGTCAGATGGCTATCGTGTTGCTAAAACACTTGGATCATCTCGTGACCCTCATGAAGTTCAACGATTAGTTAAGCTTGGCAAATTGTTCATCTCTAGGCAAGAGGGGCAGTATTTACTCTTTCCTGAAGATGATAAAAGCAGAGCCGCCATTGAAAGCTTTGTGGATAATCTGCGAAATGCTTCTATACGAACGAAGGGGCCGGAGTTGATTTTTGGTCACCTTTTCGATGAGATTGGGTTCAACGAGATTCCGGAACAGATGTTTCGTGACATAGTGGTTGCCAGACTGGTGTATCCTGCGAGTAAGCTCAAAACTGTCGACTACCTGTATCGCTATCAGGGAAAGACCGTCTTTCCTGATCAGATCTATCGTTTCCTGGACCGGCTCAAAGACTGCTATAGCCAGCAAGCGCAGAATATTGCTTACCAACATTCAAGGAAAATACTTAAACGCATCAGCGTCGTTTTTTACGACATGACCAGCCTGTACTTTGAAGCAGAAGACGAAGACGATCTTCGGAAAACAGGTTTTTCAAAGGATGGTAAGTTTCAAAATCCACAGATCATGCTCGGGCTGCTCGTTGGAGAGGGAGGCTATCCGATCGGTTATGACATTTTCGAGGGCAACACATTCGAGGGAAAGACTCTTTTGCCGGTATTGAAACGTATTCAGAAGCAATATCATCTTGGCAAGCCTGTCGTGGTAGCTGACGCGGCAATGCTCAGCAAAGAGAACCTTGACGCACTTGATCAGGCTAAATATCCGTTCATTGTTGCTGCTCGACTCCGCAACGAGGCTTATGCAATGCAAAGGACTATTCTTAATCGATGTAAAGGGTTGAGCAATGGTCAATCGATCGTTATTGATCACGATAAAGGGCGCAGGTTAGTTGTCAGCTACTCTGATCAGCGTGCAAAGAAAGATCAGCACAATCGAAATAGAGGCCTGGCGAGACTTCGTAAGCGAATAGGTTCAGGACGAATGACAAAGGAACAACTCAATAATCGTGGTTACAATAAATTCCTGAAACTAACCGGGGTAGTAACCGTTGAAATTGACGAAGCCAAGATTTCTCAAGCCGCATGTTGGGATGGCTTGAAAGGCTACATGACCAACACTGATCTGCCACCATCAGAAATTATTGAACATTACGGGCAGCTTTGGCGTATCGAACGCGCCTTTCGTATCTCGAAAACGGATCTGCGAATCCGACCGATGTACCATCGCCGCCGCCGGCGCATAGAGGCCCATGTTTTGGTGGCATTCGTTGCCTACACGATTTACAAGGAGTTGGAGCGTCGCTTACATCAAGCGGGTGTTATGATGAGTCCAAAACGCGCAGCTGAGCTTACCCAGACAATGTATGAAATGAACTTTCGATATCCAAACGACCCAGAAGATCAGAGCATTCTTCTTAAAATGGATGAAGAGCAGCAACTTTTATATGATTTGCTCTACTGAGTTCCATCTGCTCCGGGTGTCCCAACGCGGAAGTCAGGAAAAGAGACAATCCGCCTGCTATTGCGGTACAATCAGATGATTGCCACCCCATAAATCAAATTGTCGAGGTAAGGAGTTCTGAATATAGTACTGGCATTCAGGACGACGAGGCTGCGGGATTCAGGGCTCCCTTTGCGCAGAACCTGGAGGGAGACATCTCAGACAGTCAATCATCCATCACCAGCGTGCTGACGTTCCGTCAGCAGCAGCGGATGGTCGGCCACCGGCAGCACTGCCGACAGATCGCCACCCTTTTCGCGCTGCACGCCGGTCAGGTCGTAGATCGTACCGTCCAGGGTATCGATCAAAACCGGTTCGTCCCAGTGGGCTGAGGAGCCGTGCCAGAAGTGGAGGCAGACAGGCTGCGGCGGCAGGGCATCGCCGAGGTCGGCTGGATACCACCAGGTATACAGGGGGTTGCCATGGCGAATGAAGCTGGCCTGCTCAATGGCCGCCAGATCCAGGCGTGCTGGGGGCGCTACGCCGGGAGCGGACGTGGCATGGAAGAGCATATCGGCGCGGCGCGTGGCATCATCGAACACGGCGCAGAGCACTTGAACGGCGCGATAGGACGGCTTGGGCGTGTAGTCCTCGCCATGCAGCAGACCCATGTACTGGTTTTCGCCGGTCGGTTTCTCCTTGATGTAATTGAATAGGTCAACCAAGTGGAAATACTGGGTGTGGTCGAGGTCAAGAGATAGGTCGATGAGCAGTCGCCGCAGGGCCCACTTGGCCTGCTTGGTTTCGTCCAGACCGGCGATCGCGCGAAACTCGCCCAGACCGGAGTCGCGGGACGGACATCCGCACTCACCCTGCCAGAGCTGACAGCCAGGGGCATGCGCGGCGATCAGCCGGCGCAACACTGCCACCTCACTGCGGTAGCCGCGTTCAGGGATGGCATTGTAGGGATGAAAGGAGACCGCGTCGATCCAGCGTCCCATCCCCTGGACGAAGCAGGCCTCGATAAAGTCGTACTTCCACCAGGGATTCGGGCAGGAGAACGCACCACCGATGATCACGGCCTGGGGCACGGCGGCGCGGACGATAGGCGCTGTCAGAGCCAGTAGCTCCATATAGCGGACGGGATCGGGTGGACCTGGCAACCAGAAGTTGTTGGCGTTGGGTTCATTCCAGATCTCCCAATGCTGGACACGATCAGCGAAATGCCGGGTCAGGGCCTGGACATAGGCGCACCAGGCGTTGATCGCCTCCTGGCCATAGTACAGGGGTACCCGGCCGCGGGCGCTCGGGTGGGGAGCATCGGGTGTGTAGAGTACATTGCCGAAGCTCAGG